>CAZALJ010000017.1:0-13889 GCA_964485715.1 uncultured archaeon | reverse complement strand
ATGATCCAAACTTCTATATTAATGCTACCAAAGGTGTTCAATACCTACGTGAAGTGAAAGACTACATCATTCAAGGTTTTCGGTGGGCTGCTAAAGAAGGGCCACTTTGTGGGGAACCTTTTTACGGAGTTAGATTCATGCTTGAAGATGTTAAGCTTCATGAAGATCCAGTCCATCGAGGAGCGGGACAAACCATGCCAGTTTCCCGGAGAGCCTGTTTTGGTTCTATGCTTATGGCTGAACCTATTCTTCTAGAGCCCATCTATAAAGTTCAAGTGCAGGTTCCCGAGCAATACTTGGGAAATGTTTACAAAGTTCTTACCAAAAGACGGGGAAAAGTGATCGATACCCAAAAACGAGAGGGAACCCCATTAAATGTCATCACTGCCGAGGTTCCAGTCACTGAGTCATTCGGGATCACAACAGAATTACGCTCCGAAACTTCTGGTTTTGCATTTAGTCAAATGGTTTTTGACCACTGGCAAAAAGTACCTGGTGATCCAACAAAACCTGAAGAAGAAGGAGGTAGTTTAGCACGACAATTTGTGGTGGCAACCCGTAAACGTAAAGGATATCATAACCCTCTTCCACCCAAACCAGAGGATTATTATGATAAACTATAAATGAGCAGAAGCCAACGTGTAATCATCTAGTTGAGCATATCTGTTTGCTCCACATTCACTTCCCTTTTCTTTTCTTCAACCTTTTTTAAAACTGAAAAAACACACAAACATGCAAATTAAAGCTTCGGAAATTATCTATTTTAAATGCAAATATAAAAAATGTATTGAAACTAAAAGAAAAAACTAAAAAAGCGGATCCGGAGGGATTTGAACCCACGACATTCTGGTTACTTCAGGTATCATCCCATTTCAGAGTAATTCATAATCAGGGTTTTACCTTCCGAAGCCAGACGCTCTATCCAGGCTGAGCCACGGATCCACTGATATTCAGACCACTTTTCCAACTATCGCTTTTTATCGGTCTTTTCGCTCATCTTGTGAACGAATTTTGACGTGATGCCTGTGAATTGCGCATGATACACAGAAATACCGTACGTATGGGACACGAGCAATATGGGTTCCTTGTTGTCGCAATTCTTTGCCGATAGTATAGTCAACAAGAGTTTTATAACTTGTTTTCCGTTTAGCTTTATCACGTGGTATCATTCGGCGGCATGCAGAGCACTGAACTTTAGAAAGAGTGCCTTTTTTACCCTTACTTCGGCCACCAGACTTACGCTTCTTACCCACAGAGGAAACCTCATTTATTGGCGAAAAAATTCTGTACTAACGCTTTCAGAATGCATTAATTAATTTTTTATGAGAATTAAGTATCGAGCTCAATTTCTGGCAATGTTGCTTTCTTCGTTAGAAAAACCGCTAAACTCTCTAAATTAAGACAGAAAGGCTGTTCTTGCTGAAAAAAGGGAGAAATTTGCTGAAAATCTCGTTGTATAAATTGATAAGCATAGTCTCTAACTTTTTCTAACTGTTCAATGTATTCTTTCGTATAGTGTTTCGTCTTAGTGAGGAGTTCTGATGTCAATTCGATGAATTCGGGTGCTTCCCCCTTTTGAACCATTTCTTGATATATTAAACCATAAAATCGCTCTTGATCCTCTCTTTTCATACTAAGGATAAGAAAGCCTGGAAGTGGTAGAAGCATGAAAATTAATATCGAGTTAAATAATCCTAATTGAGCTAAACTCGAATCAGGTATAATTAATACCCCTAGAATAACATTTACGACCGCTATCACAGTAGCTTGAAAAACTCCTTGACTAGTCCAATATAGTTTTCCAGCCAACTCTTGAAGATAATCATTTGCTGAAAAATTAATACCTTTGAAACATAAAGCTGCATAGATGAGAAAAGTCCAAGGAATGATAAGAATAAGAAACAGAGTTCCGTCTATTGAACTTATAATTCCTATGAAAACTAGATCCAAAGAAAAAAGTAAGATAAAAAGAGAAGTCAAAAGAAAAATTCCCTCAAGTAATTTTGTCTTTAACTAACTCAATAGATCCTTGAGTTCAGACACAAGACTAGAAATATCTTTTTCTTCTTCCCTAAAGATTTCTGGTATTTTACGGCTATAACGACGAAGAACTCTAATAGCTAATCCCAAAGAATGGGCTTCGTTAGATGCCCCTATTAAGATAAAGTCTTCTGCTGAACTTAACACGGTATAACCTTTCTCACCGCGAACTAAAACTTCCCATAAGTGCCCATGATCCATTCTATCTACTACCATCCCGCCTGTTGAAAGTACAGCTGCAGATAACGCGGAGAATAAATCTGGATCCGCATCTTTCTCAGAGAAAAACGCAACACTCATTCCTGTTCGTGTAACTAATGCTAATGCTTCTAGATCTGCATACCTAACTATTTCTTGTAATAATTTAATTAATTTCTTCTTTTGTTCTACTGTAAGCGCAAAAGCCATTTTTCCACCTTCAAAAAAACCCGTATTGACATACTATTAGGTTTCTAGCTAATACGATAATTATCTACTAATGAGAAGACTAACCTTTAGCAAAAATTTAAACCTTACTATATTTCCTACTCAATTCATTCGAGCTGACACATGTGAGAAAACAGGATAAGATAGTAGCTCTTGGCCAAATGGTCCTAGATACCGTAATTCATGACCAGCAGAAACCTCCTCTAAGTAACAACCAAAACAGTTTAACAATAGGAGGGCCACCTTCATTCGCAGGTCTTTGGGGTGTAATTCTCTCAAAGGTGTTCCCTTGGATATCCCCACCGTTAATTTACGCTTATGCCTGCCCCAAACTCATTTCACTATTGAAAAATTTTCCAGATTTTGATTTGGTGGTGAAAAATCTGAAAATACAACCCAAATGCCCTCAATTTCGTTTAGTATATTCCAATGATGAAAAAAAGCGGAAATTGTTCTTAGTTAATCCTCCTTTGGAGTTTGATCCAACTAATTTCAATTGGAAATTAAGAAATCCACCAGTAGCAATAGTGGGCTCTGTTTATCATGAGTTTAACAACTATAACATTTTTTCATTTTTAAGAGATCGATGTTCCTATATAGCATTTGACCCCCAGGGGTGTTTCCGCCAACTTACATCGGAGGGTAAGATAATATTCGGTAGCTGGTGGGATACTAAGATTATTGAAAATATTGATTGCCTAAAAGTATCAGAGATGGAAGCAAAATTCTTGAATTTAGGAACTTATCCTGAAGAAATTGTGACTAGGATCCTAGAAACACCAGTTACCTCTGTACTTATCACACGAGGGAGAAATGGCGCTATTTTAGGTGTTAAAAAACGAGAAGATGGAGATATTCGGGTGTACAAGGTTCCTGCTTTCACGGGAGGTACTGTTGTTGATAAAACTGGAGCAGGTGATGTTTTCCTTTTCATGTTTGTAGCTTATTTTCTAGCTTTCGACAACGAATTAGACGCTATTGCATTCGCTACAAGTGTTACTTCATTACTAATAGAACAAAAAAGATTTCTGTTAAGTATCACTAAAGAAGCAATCCATTTACGACAAGTAAAAATTAGAGAACAAATCATTGAATTTTTGAGGTAGTAATTGGCCGTATCCCTTGTCTGTAAAATTCTATTGGAAAAACTCTAGAATCGACGCCTAATAACTTTTTAATCCCTAGTACCCTCTCATATAACCTCGTCTCTGTATTAAGAGTCATAGCAAACTCTAATACAACATCACTATAATGAGAAAAGAGGTTTTCGATTTTGTGGCCATGAACCCCTCGTACCATGGCGAGAAAGTGCCACCCATTTGTACCTTTGATCACTGTAGAGTATTCATTCAGAAATCGTAAAACTGATTTTAAACTAGATTGAACCAACATGAATGTTAAAGTATTAACTGCAGAATCAAAAGCAGGAATAGCTCTATCGCCTTTATAATCTATTATTTTGCGAAAAAGATTATGAGAAACTACATTAACCGCATCCCCTTCCCATTGAAGTGTTTTAGACTGATTTTGCCTTGCTGATGGACTTAAATCATTGAATTGCCAAGTAGTCAATTCCCATCCGAATGTGGTTAAATCACGACGAATGTCACTTTCTTGTCTGTCAAGCGAAGTATAAATCGCAGGAATGCCTTTTTTAGCACGCATGACAAGCAGTTGGTGCATAAATGTAATAAATCCTGATCCTGGATCACCTATTATCAGAATGATGGCATCACGTGGTAAACCTGTGATATACTCATCTATCACAGGTATACCGATTGGAATTACTTCCCTACTCATGATAAATTCTCCAGTCATGCACTTTATAGGAGGAATTGGGAAAAATCACTAGATTCCAGGTTATCAAGAGGAATCTTTTATAGAAGATGTCATCTAATTTTTTATTCTATCTTAATGAATAGAATGTTATTTCCACGAAGGAAAGCTTGACCATATCGTTTGCTGATTTTCCCTTCTTCTACTTCAGAACAATCTTCCAAGATCAGATTCATGTATTGATCAGTGATTCGGAGGCGTCCAGTGTAAAGCTGATTACTCTTGAGTCGAACAGTTATTATTTTCCCCACAGATTTTTCTAACGTTTGTAATGGCTGTGACATCGTTTTAATTCCTCATTGAATTTCAAATGGTGGAAACCTAGTTAGTTCAGTCCCTATTTTTTTAATTCTAAAAATCTTTCTTCACTGTTGAGAGGGCCTTCAGATATCACTCTTCTTCTGTTGAATATTCGAGTTTTTCATCATAATCAGCATCATATTGAGCAATATAATCTTCCTTAAAATCATTCAGAATTTTTTCAAAGTCTAGTTCGGTATTAATTTGAGTTTTTGACGCCTGTTCGGCTTGTGAAACTAGTAACATTCTTTTTTGGCGAAGTTTTTCCCGAAGTTTTAGTTCTTTTTTCCTAATCTCTTCTTTAATCGCAACATCCGTTAGGTAAAGGCCTTCATAAAACCACAATTCAAGCTTTAGTAGTTTTGAATCTTTAGTGCGTACTGAAAAATCTTTTAGGGGCAACTGCAGACAAGGAACGCAGTTATCTTCAAACTGATTTAAGGCTTGATCTGAAAATTTAGCAGCATTTTCTGGGATGATTATAGCTCTAATTCCAATATCAATCATTTTTTGAGCTGTTTGGGCCCCACCCCCGCTTGGGTCGAGAACTAACACAATATCCCCATCATTTAAACCGTAATTTCTTTCTGTCTCGCGAATTGCCGAATCTGAAAAGTTTTTCGCTACTTTCAAAGGTATCTCTCGTCCCTGCACCCAGAAATTTTTGATTTGTTTCAATTTTTCCATTTCTTGCTGGTTTTGACGAAGGTTTCGCCGAATTTCTCGGTTTTCTTCTCTAATTCTCCCTACTTCCCGTGTTACTGCTTCCGAAATCCTTTGTTGCATCAGTTCAGAGTGTTTTAATCTTTCTCGATCATACTTGCCTTTCCATTTCTTAATCTCGCTGGTCATTTCCCGCGATTGCTTTCGCCAGAACGTTACTTCTTGATTTAACTTATTCATTTCTTCATATATTGCTTCAATTTTAGCTTGCAACATTTCATTCTCGTGTTTTAATGAGAGGGTCATTTGATCTTGTTCTTCTTCGGGAATGGATCCCTTTTGAGCACTTATCTTTTCCTGTGTTATCTCAACTGCATTTGAAATGCTATTTCCTGCTATAACAAGTCTCTGAATTTCAGGTAATTTTGAGACCAATTCAGGATATGAGTCTTGAATGACACGTTTAATCTTAGATAGCTGATCTTTCAGAGAATTAAAAGCTTTAATCGCCCCAAAAAGTGCATCCCGCTCATGGGAATTCAGATGGCCGTAATTAACTGTTATATCTCTGTAATCATGCAAATATTCCCGCTTAGCAGCTGCAGACACGAGAACACTGGGTGAAATCAACTTAGCACCAGTAATTTTTGCAACTTTTTCAACTGTTGCAGGGACGGGGATCACATCAGCAGCAACGCAACAGATCTTACCAAATTTGGATGCTGTTCTGATGATTTCTGAGACACCACATTCCCGTTTAGATTTTAAATATAATACATGCCCTTTCATTAAGTCAATTGCCGCAATTCCAGTTGTTGTACCAGGGTCGATTCCTAAAATGATATTCCTGAGGGAACGACCCGTGGGTGCTAGGCTAACATCAAGTGGTTGAAACTCAAGACTAGATTTCGTTATTCGTTCTAATGTGACTTGAACCAACTCAGTTGTGAGAGATTTAATTAGAGTTTTAATTTCAGGAATTAATTCTTTTTCTAGCAGAGCAATATAAACCCGACGTTGAGGATATTCAAATACTTCCCACGCGATTTCTTTCTCACGTAAGATAAGCTCAACTTCATCCGCTGCATGATTAACTGCAGCTCGACTAATCCGTTCATAACGTGG
Organism: uncultured archaeon; assembly: GCA_964485715.1. Classification (GTDB taxonomy): domain Archaea; phylum Asgardarchaeota; class Heimdallarchaeia; order Hodarchaeales; family Hodarchaeaceae; genus Hodarchaeum. The sequence goes on along the minus strand of CAZALJ010000017.1, from coordinate 7,499 downwards.
AGCTGACCACCCGCCACGCCCATGACTTTTTTTCTTTGATATCCGGAGTCGAATCTCTTCTTCAAAGGCTAATATCTCATAGCCAATAAGTTTTCGACATAAGCGGGCACAAACCTCTGCTGTTTCCAATGAATTTAGCTTACGAGAATTTAAAGGAAAACTAAGGTCTTTTTTCAATCTGTACTTTCGAATAAGGGTGGATATCTTTTCCATTCCCGTTCGTGGAGATCCAGTAACTTGAACCAACATAGTGCTTGGTGGGATCTTCTGAAGAAAACGTATTATACCCTTAGCGCTTGGTGACAATTCAAATATATTATCCATGGCAATAAAATCAGGTTTTAAGTCGTTAATCTTTTTAAATAAGGTTCTGCGATTAAGTTTTGGATATTTATCAAAATGATCTTGTGTAAGTACAACAAGTGAAAAAATAGACCCCTTACTTGCTCTATTAGATCGAGCAAATATATCTAATCCGAAAATTATTGACAAATCTGACATAATCACAAAACCGATTGTAACTCAGGGTTATCAAAATATTTTAACAATAGCTCTGAAACGTCTATCTTGACAGTTATTTGAAATTTTTTCTTAAAATAGCTAAGAATATTGCCCAAATCTCTAGTCAAGATTCTCTCAGCCTGTTCGGACTCTGTTTCGATATATTGCGGCCAATCGAATAAGACAGGATAATCATCTTCGTTTAACCGAATATTATATTCACTCAAATCACCATGTATATAGCCTTGTTTTACTGCACTCTGCATTTCAAGGATAATATTGTTAAATAATGTTAAAATCTCTTTTTCTGTTTTAAATTCTTTCTTCTTAATTCGGTACAAATCTTGCCCCATAACAATATGCATAGCCACAACATGCCGATTTTGAGCAATTGGTTCCGGAACACTAACCCCCGCTTTAAAAAGATCACTTAGAGCTTTAAACTCTCGTTCCGCTGACAATCTACTCTCATAAAGTGGTGAAATATGACTCTTCTCCGCGATAAAAGCCCGAGCTCTCTTTGTTGCCCGAAAATCTAATTTACCTAACCTGTGCATTTTTAGGACAAATTCACGACCCTCATCGTCTACAGCCAGTTGAATGTCACTTTCCTTCCCTGCTCCAACTTCTGGACCAATTTGTGCGATTGTACCTTTCTCAACTAGAGCTTTCAATGCTAAGGCATCGTAACCTGTAAACGTTAATGCTGCTCCGAGATAATGGCGTTGAGCCATTGAAATTAGCTTATACCCTCTGAGCTTATTTAATGCTTTGTGAATTTTTTTCTCGGTATAATGTAAATATGCTGCAATCTCCTCCGTTGGTACAATCTCATATTTTGCCATCAAAACTTCAATAACTGATAGTAGTCTGAAATCAAACTGATTTAGTTCACGAAAAAACTCGGCAACTGGTAATGGCATCATTCAGCCCTAAGTAACAATCATAAGTCAGTAAGTGCAACTATCGTCATTAGTTCATAGGGACAGAGAGATCTGACCCCTAAACTTCGGGAGACCGTCTTACTCATCATAGGGGATAATAAAAAGGAAAATTTCCTTTTATCATCTCTTCTATTATGTTATAAGAACTTTTCAAGGGAGTCTTAATTTATCTTTTATTGAATATTTTTCTTTAAAGCTTTGGATATGTTTGTTAACAACAATGAAGAATATTGTTCTAACAGATTATTGGAGTTTTATACAAGCTCTATTATCCTATCAAATGTGAAATATTTTATTCTCCAGCCCAAAGTATATTTTTTTATAGGAGGGGTTTAGGTTTAGGAAATCTACAATTAACAAAAGAACAAGATATAAAAGATTGATATAAAATTGCTAGTTCATTGATTTAGTGAGGTTTTATATTCACCACCATAAACAAAGGCTTGATCTGGATCGATTCCAATATAAATCATTTCTCCCACTTTGAGAGGTAAACCAGTTAATAATTTTCGGTGAATCGTTATAATAATCTTGTTTGGTAATTCAACCTTTATATATTCCAGCGTTCCCATGAACATTGATTCAATTACCTTTCCAGAGATCTGATTTTGTGTAGGATCTTTTTCACGTGAGACCTCCAACATTTGGGGCCGAAGAATGACTTGACCTTTTTCATGAAGCTTTAATCCTTTAATTTGATTTGATTTAAAACATTCATCTGTATCGATCAAGCATAATAGAGCGAATTTATCTTCTAGCTCTTGCACGTAACATTCTATTAAGTTTGCTTCCCCGATAAAAGCTCCCACGAATGAATTTTGGGGTGTTTGCCAGATGTCTAAGGGTGAACCTACTTGTTCAATTACTCCTTTATGCATAACAGCTATTCTATCCGAAATAGAAAGTGCCTCACTTTGATCATGTGTTACAAAAATAGCTGTTAACCCAATCCTTTTGATTAATGCCCTAATTTCTGAGCGTGTTTCTATCCTTAATTTTGCATCAAGATTAGAAAATGGTTCGTCAAGGAGTAACAGAGAAGGGTTTACAACAATGGCTCGTGCAACAGCAATTCTTTGCTGTTGACCACCAGAAAGCTCAGAAGGTTTACGATTTATCAACTCATCAGCGTAAACCATCTTTAATGCTGTCTTGACACGTTTTTCCCTTTCTTCCTTGGATGTACGTCTTGTTCCAATAGTTAAACCAAATTCGACATTTTTTCTCACTGTCATATGAGGCCAGAGAGCATATGATTGGAAAACCATAGCCATATCTCTTTTTCGGACTGCAAGATTTGTTATCGGTTTGAGAGTGTTATCGTTCTTATCTTTGAAATAAATTTCCCCTTCATTTACTTTTTCAAGTCCTGCTACGGCCCTTAAAGTCGTTGATTTTCCACAGCCAGAGGGACCTAATAATGTTATTATTTCACCTTCAAAAATATCCAGATTTATATTATCTACGGCTACAACATCTCCAAATTTTTTTGTCAAATTTTCAAGTCTTAGAATTGGAGTTTTTCCACTCAAATTTTAGTCCTCAGCTAATTTTTTTCTGATAAAGGATTGGAATATTTCTAAAATCGAAATTACCCTACCATCACAAAACAAAAGTTGAGGTTTAAAAGTGAAACGAAAAATTAACACTCTTGCGTTTCATATAACTTCATCCTTAAAATTTTATCAGAGAATAATTATTGATTGTCGAAATCATTTTAATACAAGGTAAGAAGAGTTTTACTGTTGATGGGAGTTTTTAACGTAATCTATCGTTAATATAAAAACAAATAACCACTATTTTTCGATTATTTTTTTTGGTAACAATCGAATATAATAACAAAAAATCTGAAAACTTATCCAACTCAAACAAAAAATTAAAAAGTCCTTCTGAAGTGTAAATATTATCCGAATCATAACTCGTTTGATGGAAAAGTTATGGTTTGTAATAGGAGAATGGATAGAATATTCTAGTATTTGAATAAAATTCCGGAAATTGAGGCAATTAAAATGAAAAAATTGTTCCTAAAAATTATCATTGGATTGATGGCTTTGAATCTAGTGATGCCAATTAGTAACAGCTTAGCAGCACCAGAACAACACGAGCTCGTTATACTACATCCTCATAGCTCAGATTTTGCGTCTCATGTTATCAATGCTTTTAAATCATGGTACCGTGACGAAATTGGGCCTTCGATCACTATTACTACAGACCCAAGGTACTCTGGACTTTGTTGGGATGCAGTTGAAACTTGGGGCGGCATTAAGCCTGAAGCAGACGTTTGGTGGGGTGGTGGTGAATATTACTTCGAATTAGCACGGTCAGCAGGCCTGCTCGAACCCCATAACGTCTCTGAGGACGCGAACATCCCAGCCTATATTGGTGGATGGCATCTAAAAGATGATTCTGATGCAGCTATCGCTAGTAATAAACCAGCTTGGTACGTCGCCGCTTTAAGCGGTTTCGGCTTCATGTATAATGAAGAATACCTTGATGCAAACGATTTATCTATCCCTACTACTTGGGATGACCTTGTAAACTACAGTTATTTCGGTCACATCTCCATGTGCGATCCCGACCTAAGTGGATCTACCATAGCGAGCGTATTACAGATGCTTCAATATAAATCTGATGCCACTACTGCAGTCGAGTGGGGTACAAATGTCACCGAAGCATGGCAATACTGGTTAAAGTTATCCGGTAATGTAGGTATTTTTACTACTTCTAGCAGTGCTGTTCCTTCCGCAGTCGCAGAAGGTCACGCTGGAATTGGTCTAGCCATTGATTATTATGGCTATGATAGAATGAAAACTAATGACAAACTCGGTTTCTCGTATGGTGGAGCCACTACTGTCAGCCCTGACCCAGCGGGTATAATTAAAGGAGCAGCAAACGAAGGCCCAGCAAGAGCTTTCATGGATTTTCTCTTGAGTGCAGAAGGTCAAACCCTTGTTGGTGATTATAGGACTCCAGCTAATTTTAAAGCTGATACAAGTGCTCTTATACCTAAAGCTTTTGACGCTACCGGACAAACAACCGCAGAATTTCCAGTTATAGACCCCTTCAGTCCATATCTTTATAGTAAAATTTATGGACGTGTGGAGCAGGTTTTTGCTTCCTACATCGTGAAGAACCATGATAAAGCGAAAGATGCTTGGGAAGCTATTAATGAGCTAGATGAAGGAACTCAAAAAGATGAAGCAATGGCTTTGTATACAAAATTACCTTCAGATTGTAATGGTACAATAGCGGGCTTTAGAGATCTAAAGTATGATGATGCTACAGTCCAAGGTAACTGGGAATCTGAAGGTGCAGCCAATTTTGAGGCTGCCCTCGATAAAGCTGGAGGCGCCGCTGGAATTCCTGGTTTTGAAGCTCTTATACTGCTAGTAGGCATAGGATCCTTAGCATACTTGCATCGAAAGAAGAAACGTAAGTAAAAGTTCTACTTTAAAGCTGTTTCTGAACAAGGAACAGCATTTCCATTTTTTTTTATTGCAATTTAGTCTTCCAGGTTTTTAACAAAGTCCTGATAGACTGTATAGATTTGTTTTTGGAATTAGTCCTCTTTCACTACATTTTTCAGTTGACTAATTATTTTGAAGCTTTTAAATGCAGAGATGAAAAATTTGACTATTTAAGAACGAGACACTTTTAAGTAGAAAAAAAAGAACAGGGGAAAAGATTTTATCTGCATGTGAAAGGGTCTGACATGTTACCAACACAGTCCACAGATGAAATAAAGGAAAAAAAACCCATTAGTTTTCGTGAAAAGACAAGGTCTCTGTTTCTAAACTATGATATTAGCTCGTTAGCAATATTTTTCATTCTAATGTTCATCTTTAGTTTTTTCATGTTTTTACCAATACTTAGCATCTCTATTTCCGCTTTTAATTTTTCTGATCCCTCAAATTTCTTTCAACACTTCATATTTTGTTTTGAATCCGACTCTTATCGTCAAAGCATTTTGAATGCTATTTTTGTAGGATTAACGACTACTTTCATTTGTAGCATTATTGGTCTCACTGTGACTATTATTTTCAGCCGATATCAGTTTTTTGGTAAGAAGGTTTTCCAGATACTAACCATTCTGCCATTAGTTGCGCCTCCTTTTGTGGGTGCGTTTGCTTTAAGACGGTTATTAGATAATAATGGCATTATTACTAATTTTGTTCAACAATACATTCCTGGATTAACAAATTTGCTTGGAGTTTCAATTTGGGGAATCATTTTAGTGCAATCAATTCATCTATGGCCATTAATATTTTTCAATACAGCGGCTTCTTATAGTAAAATCGATCCTGCTCAAGAAGAACAGGCTAGAAACCTTGGAAGTTGGAGTTTAAGTCTTTATCGACAGATCATTCTACCCCTGATAACACCAGGTTTCATAGCTGGGGCTGTGCTTGTTTTTATTTGGTCTATTAGTGACCTAGGAACACCTATCGTACTCTATTACAGAGATTATGCTCCTTTCCTCGCTTTTGCGGAAATTATGGAAGAAAGAGGAGGATATGTTGAGGGCGCTTATGCCCTGGTAATCATATTACTTATCATTAGTTTACTAGCGCTCCTATTTGCAGCTAAAGTTGTGGGAATGAGAGATTATGCTCCAGAGAAAGTTTCTGGTATGGATCAGACACGGCTAATGCAAAAAGCTTCAAAGCCTAAAACAGCTTTAATCTTATTAATACTTATAGTTCTTTTATTAATATCTCTTATGCCCCATATTGGGATTATAACTGTTGCATTCGTAGAAAGAATCAAAATTGGTGAAGTAATCCCTACCCTCTGGACCCTAGACGGTGTTACGACAGCTTTAGGAAAAGCAGATGTTCCAATGATGATATTTAATTCGCTGGTTTATTCAACATTAGCAATGCTCATTACGATTACTATCGGAATATTAGTAGGCTATTTAATCGTCAGAAAGAAAAACCTCAAAGGTATTAATCTCATCATGATCATTATTGGAGGATATATGGGATTAATACTTGGAGCTCAATTAGCTGCCAGTTTTTCTAATAGCTTTGAAAAAATATTAGCCATGATTGGATTTTGTATCTTTATGGCTGCAATTTTCTTTGGTGTTGGCCGGTCTTTGAATCTTCGAAGTTTAGAGATCTTTTCAACGATGCCTTTTGCTGTTCCTGGAATTGTCCTAGCTGCTGGATATATCCAATTTTTTAGCTCTACCACTTCGATGTGGGGATTTTTACCTACTGAATTTGATCTTCTTCCAGTGATTGGTATTATCACCACTTTAATAAGACAACCCCTTGAATCACTCCCAAATAGCCCACTAGAATTTCGTTTCACTTCTTTTTGGTTCATTTTGGTTATTTCATACTCCATGAGAAGGATGCCTTATGCAGTCCAATCATCGACAGCTGTTCTCAGGCAGATACATGAATCATTGGAAGAAGTTGCTCATAACTTAGGAGCATCAACAATTAATACTCTCAAGCGAATAACTATTCCACTCATGGCTAGTGGGGTATTAGCTGGAGGGATTTTAACATTTATCACGAGTTTTACTGAAGTTTCCACCTCAATAATGATAACACCAATCAATCAACCGTTTAAACCATTTTTTCCTTTCAGTCCAGCTTCGAATCCATTAACGAAAGGCATTTACGATGAAATCACACGTGGTGGAGATATGATGCCAGCAGGAGTAATGGGTGTAGTACAGTTGCTTGTAGCAGGTATAGGTATGATAATAACCCAAAAGTTACTAGGTGAAAAGACTGGAACAGCGTTTGGAGGCTGACGCCGTGCCATCACAAGAAGTTTCGGGGGAATTTCCTCCCAATGAAAAGTCTGTAAGAAATAAAATCCTGGATTATGCGAAGGACCTACTTAATTTCGTGGTAGAATTCAAGAGCGCTATTATAATCATTTGTGTATGGATTTTAGTGAGCGAAATTGCTGGTTATTCCATTTTTAATCTCCTAAGGTCAATTTTCAGACTCCTGTTATATCCTCTTAACTTAGTATTGTTTAACATGAAATTTAGCGCTATAGATGTTCCTGAAGTCTTCTTCCTGCTGG
>CAZALJ010000016.1:0-13992 GCA_964485715.1 uncultured archaeon | reverse complement strand
AGCTTAAAATTATAATGAATGAAAAATACTTAATGAAAAGATTTTATCTTTGAAATAAAGTGTAAAAAATCTTTAGGAAGAAAAGTTTTCGAAAATACAGTATAGTAAAACTTCTAATATGAATGTATATTGAGTTTTACGGTTTTTTATTGCTATTTCCTGGAATTTCGAGACGAGCTTTTTTATCATGATATCATCTAAATTTACTAAATCTAATCCATAAGCAGAGGAACTCTCTTGCAGTCTTTTGATTAATTTTGTATAAAGCGATCCTGTAGGTATTCTTCTTTTTCCAAAATATTCTAATCTTACCTCGTTGAAGATTTCAGCAAAACGTGCTGGGCCACTTTCATCAAAATCAATAAATATTAAAGCACTAGCTTTTCCTTTCAACGTTTTGCCTACTGTTGTACCACGTAATAAAGGATCATCATGCTTAACAAAGAATAATGATTTCCCAATACTGCTTCCTTCTTGACTTGTAATATAACCTTTACTTAGTAGTAAATTAGCGAGAAATTCTGAGGGATGAACTCGTGAAGATCTATTTTCCAGTACTTTTATTTCAATGACTTCTTTAGATACCTTTTTACCTCTTAAATTAAAAATGGTAACAATGTCTGGATTACTAAGCAAATATCCGAGAGATCCATATTTAACATTAATATCATCACTTGGAGTGGTATATCCCAGCATTTTCCTAATGTTAAAGTCTTTCAGTGCCCCTGCAGCAACTTTGTGTAACTCGTATTCACTAGACCATAAAAGTTCAGTATCAATATCAAATCCAAGACTTCTGACATGCTCTACAGTTATCATAATTCCTTTATAAGAAACTTTATTTAAAATAACCTTCTTCAACCATTTTATTAAACTAGACGTATCAAATTTCTTCACAAATTTGGGAATATCAACGTTTTTTCTGACTTCATCCCACGTGTTTGTTTTTTTTGCTATTTCTATGATTTTTCTTTTTATATCGGTTTCTATTGATTTGTTACTGCCATGAAATATTTGAAATTGAAAATCGGAACCTCCTAATGTGAAAGGTTGCCGAGTAACTGTAAATCTTTTAAAGAAATTACCATCTGCAAATTCAGAGGGTAATTCTGCTACTTTTCTATTCCATATTAAAGTCATTAGTTCATAAATTGTGTTTTTGCTATATTTCAACTTATAAACAGATCCTTGGAAGTTTTTCCCTTTTAGTTCTGGAATTTGATCTTTTATTATTCTTCTAATAGATTTTGCTATTCTTGTATCACCTCTAAATCCAATATCTGCCTTTTCGAAGAATAGATCAGAAAAAATCCTTCCCCTATGACCTTTATTCCAATAATCTTTCGGAAAATAATTTACAAATGCCGAGGTCTTCCTCACATAAAATATTCCTCCATTATATTCGATTTTCCACATTATTTTACCCTCCATGAAATCTTTCCATGTTCCGAAAATAATTCGTGGACCTTGAGTTGTTCGTAAAAAATTTCTAAGATTATATATTAAATCAGTATAGTGGAGGTAGTTCCTTAATAGTATAGGTTCTCCTTTTTTTACAATTCTAAAAACGAGATCCTGTTCATAACTTGTAATTATCTCATTAAATATTTCCATCATGTTAATATTAATCTCTCCACCACCCATAACATAATTATTCCATTTATAAATGAATTTGACGATATTATTATTCAAAGGATTAGAAAGAACTTGTCTTCCATGTAATATAACATCAGTCACATTCAATCTAATCCCTCCTTTTTCCAAGTCGTTTCAACAATTTGTAGTACATTTTGAGCTCTAGGAAGGGGGAAAATTTGGAGGCCCAATGATTTTTTTAGTGGCTGCTGAATCTTCTTCAGGTCAGGGATATGCAACGAGAGGTACTTGCACATGGAACAACCTATGTTTATCTAGTAGTGTCTTCTTAAAAAGGTTCATTACACCCTTTTTCAAATATAAATTTTTTTAGAACCCTTTATTCTACAAATGTCTTTGTATCCCCCCTAATTTTTCCCACTTTTGTTATGAGATTTCTTAATAGATTTTTTCAGAGAATCACTGATTCTATTTCGATTTTTTATGTTTCTAATACCAGTGTATCATCCTTCCCGCTTGAAATTAATCTGGGAGCTTCCTGACGACCATTTTTGTGAATGATCTAAAAATTAGAGATAGAAATCGCTTTTGATTCTCTATTTGTGAAAAATGTTTGCATGATAATATTTAAAAAAATATCAGATCAAGGTAAATAGAGTAAAAAAAACTTAGAATCACGTTGTGCTTAAGACAGGGGGATCCTGTTTCCGGGTTCGGAATGAGACCGGGTGTTACCCAGGCCCTTTGGCCGAGCTAATTGCTCAGCTTTCCGATGTTCCCGTTGGCTCGCGCACAACAGTACAGATCGAAACGGAGCCTGGCTTAACTTCCAGCAGGATCTCGCAAGTCAGCACAGCTCAAAAATATTTATCGGTGAGATTTTACACCAGGAGGAACAAATTTACGTATCCTTTTATATTTATTGGTAGTTCAAGTAGATATATGTGAACATTTGAGAAAACCTAAATATTCTCTCCTGTAAATTGTTAGGATAAATAGTCAAGATTGATAAAGAAATTTCAATAAAATCGTAGAAAAAAGACATTGATATTAAAATTGATGAAAATTCACCAACAATAGGTTCCTAAAAAACAAATCTCTAATATCGCGGAGGTATTGCGGCTCCCGTTGGCTCGTGCACAACAATACAGATCGAAACGGAGCCTAACTTAACTTCCAGCAGAGTCTCGCAAGTTATTGGCGCAAATCGGTTATTACTGAGATTACAAACCGAAAGGAGCTCATTCAAGAGTCTTTAAATATTCAATGGTGGCTAAACGAGCTTATTCAATCTCAAGTTTTTTCTTAAAGTAATGTTCGATTAATCAACTGTCTTTGTAAATTTTCTTCAAAATCAAAATAATTACCCCTGACTAGAGATTTTTGATATGAATTGGCCAGATTGGAAGAGAAGCTATTATCAAATTATCGATCAGCTAGGTTTCGATATTGAGGCTGATAAACAGTCAGCACAGCTGTTTGAAACATATTTAATTAAATTCCCATCTGCTAAAAAGGATAAGATTCTGCAGAAACTAAAAACAGTTCTCAAAAATCCTGTAATTATTGCAGGAGCTGGACCCTCCTTAGAACAAGACTTTTCAGCTATTTTTTCAGCACTTACTCCAAAGAAGTTCTTGTCTAATTTTCAAATGATCGCTGTGGATGGTGCAACAACATTATTTTACCAAAAGAATATCGTTCCATCCATAGTAGTCACCGATCTCGATGGTGATTTAGATGCAATCAGATGGGCTATAGAAAGGGGTGCTTTAACATTAGTTCATGCCCATGGTGACAATCAACAGCGAATTTCTTACTTTATAAGTCAATACAATGATATCATTTCTAAAAATGATGTATGGGGGACTACTCAATGTAAACCAAGACAAACTCTTTTTAATTTTGGTGGGTTTACAGACGGTGACCGAGCAATTTTTTTAGCATTTCATTTCCAATCTCCTCTGATCGGGCTAATTGGTTTTGATTTTGGTACTAAGATTGGTAAATATAGTACACTCAACTCCCCCATAAAGAAAACAAGAAGTAAAAAACTCAAAAAATTACAAATTGCTCTAGAGTTAATATCCTCTTTTCATTCTCAACATAATGGACTTCGCTTAAATTTAACCAGCCAAGGGCAGAAGATTTCAGGATTTCCAAAGGAAAATATTACTAGTTTCCTGAAGAATTGGATTTAATAGTATAACTAGCCCGATAATATGATGTTTCCCAGATTGTAATCTTTATTACTCGGATCCTTTTCCAAAAAGCTTCTTTTTTTAAACGATTTCGGATTTTTTTCCCTAATAATCGAGCTAATGCTTCTGTAGTGACATTAGTGCAGTTTAAAAGCTTGATTTCTGTCTTTGGGATAGAATAAAAACGGTTCCCATATTCAATTTCCAGATTATTTTTATTTTCACGTATTTTCATATGTTTATTTTTTGATGGAATTAATGTATAATGATCCCATCTTGAAAGGGCTTGAGAAAGGAGTTTTTCTAGAAAGATAAAGTCAACAACAATATCATCAATATCTATACTCCCTTCGATCTCTATTTCAACTAGGTAATTATGTCCATGAAGTCCTTCTTTGTGATGATCAGAAACTAAAGCGTGTGAGGCACTAAAATGTGCTGAAATTTTATCGATAGCAACAGAACTTGAAAAGTGTTTCTGGTTCAATACATAAATCAACCACTAACTTCTTCACCATACCAATCCCCACCCCTCATATCAAGGAATGCAGAGATTGCAGCAGTTGTACCCTCACCAGCAGCAACAGCAATTTGCCCTTGCCCAGGAGTAATGTCACCACAGGCGTAAATTCGGGGAATATTAGTTCGCTGCCTATCATCAACTTTGATTAGCCCTTCTTCTGTCAGCTCAATGCCAATTTTCTTAGCTAATTCATTATTAGGGATAATACCAATAGCAATGAAGACAGCTTTTACTCGTTCAGAACTTTCCTCTCCAGTCTTCACATTCTTTATGGAGATTTTCCTAACTCCTCCTCCCTCACTTCCGTGTATCTCTGTCACTACAGAGTCCCACACAAACGTTACCCTCGAATTATTAAGAATTTCCCTTTGTAGTGACTCTTCTGCTCGTAATTGATCACGACGATGAATCAAGTACACCTCACGAACCACATTATCGAGATAGAGAGCTTCTGTAACAGCAGAATTTCCTCCTCCAACTACTGCCACCTTTTTAGCTTTGTATAGAGGACCATCACACGTTGCGCAATAGGATACCCCCTTTGCTTCTAATTCTTTTTCCCCAGGTATATTCAAATGACGATGATTAGTACCAGTAGCTAAGATGATTACTTTTGCCTTGAAACTACCCGAAGTTGAAATTACTTCGAGTGAGACTTGATCAGTTTTGATATCTGTTACCTCTACTAGCTCTCGGACTTCTGCTCCAAACTTTTCCGCTTGTTTTCGTAATCTCTCTGCAAACTCAATACCAGTGATCTCAGAAAAACCAGGATAATTTTCTATTATAGGAGTTTTGGCTGCTAAACCTCCTACTGCTTCTTTTTCTAGTACTAATGTCTTCCACCCCATACGTGAACCGTAAATAGCAGAAGCCATGCCTCCTGGTCCACCCCCAACAATTATCATGTCGTATTCATTATTATCAGAGGCACTTCCCATGATAGCTTACACTCCACTTAAAATTGAATTAGGTGATTTCGTAATTATATTGTTAAGATCCAAATATTAACTTTTTGTGCAGGTAATTATAAGAAAATATTAGATGATCAATTAAATATTGATAAGAAAATGTGATATTGATCCTAAATTGATTTTCCTTTGATGTTTTTGTTTCAAAAATTGAATGTATTTTTAAGGTAAAATCAAGATTTAACAGGTAGGAGTACCACTAACTTATCAAGCCATAGATTATCATTATTTAAAACGCGTATTCTATTAAAGGAAACTTATTTCAACTCTGAACGGTTGCCACTTAAAATGGAAATAATAAAGTCTTCAACATCTGAAATTTCTTTCCTTATAGACCCGATAAAAGCAGCCATTCATGAACAGGATTTCATTTTGATTATAGACTCGGAAGAAACTCCTCAGAAACAATACCTAGCTCAAATTTCCCATTTAATTCAAACCAAGGGAGAGGAAATAAGGGGAACTGCTATAATTCTTGGAGAAATTGACCCTGAAGATTTTTCGCTTTCACCCTGTAGGTTTCCAATTTCTCCCCAAGCTCAAATCCAACACCCCCCTAAAGGACTAGTTTCAAAGATTATTTCTTACCGTGGTGACCAAGGGATTTATCTTGGAGACGTTATTACTTTTAACAATAATTCTGACCCTTTTCTTATCTCACCTAAATTTCTAGAACGGCACGTACTCTGTGTTGCAAGTACTGGCGCAGGAAAATCGTACAGTGTTGGTGTATTATTAGAAGAAATTATTATGAAGTTTAAGTCTGCTGCTGTCCTATTATTCGATATCCACAACGAATATTGGGGTTTAGCTCAACCAAATGATGGTCCTGAGATTGAGCAGCTAGATTATGAGGGATATTCTCCTCGTGGATTCCAGGACAACATCTTAATTTTTGAAAAAGACTCCTTAGGACTTGAAAAACGTTTCAATTTACCACGATTGCGTAGGTTAATCGATTTAACAGCTGCGCAAGAGAATTCACTGTTGAATATCGTTAAAAAACCCATTTTACTAGAAGAATTAATTTTGCTGATTCAAGATTCCAATATTCATAGTTCCACGAGAGAAACTTTAATTTCAAAGATTTACTCTCTTAAAAACTTGAATCTTTTCGAAAAAGAACTCGATTTAGATGCCCTTATCCGTCCAGGACAGATCTCAATTGTCCGTCTAGATCAGTTTGTTGACGAACGAAAACGGAATCTCTTAGTTAATGAAATCCTGACTCAGGTATTTGAAAAGAAAATACATGGTGATTTAGCACGAGAGAATGAAATTGTGCTTGTTATTGAAGAAGCACATCGATTCGCTGCTACAAACGAGATCCTCCCTCGAATTGCTCGTGAGGGACGAAAATTTGGTATTTATGAGATTCTCATCTCACAGCGACCTGCTGATTTTCCAGATAACATTATTGCAAATATGAACACATTAATTGCGCTAAGAATAAGATCTGATAAAGATCTCACCAAAATTAGGTTAATGGAAGGAATAAGCACCGAAATAGTGTCAATACTTCCTCATCTTGTTCGGGGAGACGCTTTAATTGTAGGATTTCAAAGAAGGAGCCAACATCCGGTTAAAATTCGAGTACGCCCTCGTTTATCAAAACATATTGATCCTCAAGAAGATGAAATGCCTATTAATATCCCCCGATATAGAGAATCTAGGAAATCAATCTCTGATATATCTAGGGATGAATCAGGAACAACGACATTGGATTCTTTTGATATTGATCGAGATGAAATCGAATCTCTCTCTATTGATGTTGAACCATTTAATTATAGAGATCTGACGAATTTACTTACTTGTAGACATATTTTAATTCTTCATAAGACAACAGGTATTTGCATCTTCGAACTTGGAATAACTATGTTGAAAATAGATCCTCAACTAGTTTCGGGATTTCTAAGCGCAATTTCAGGGCTCTTTAGTGAACTTAAAAGCGACATCGTTAAGAAACGTACAATCTTACGAGAATTCACAGAAGAAATCGGAGATCGTGCTTTTAAAATCGTCACAGTAGAAGGTGCCAACTCTGTTACTGCTGTTATCCTAGATCGGACTCCAAAATATTTAAACGACTTTAAACGACGGATCAGAAATTTTTCTTATGCTCTCGAAACAGAGTTCCGTACTAAACTAGAAGAATTCGTTGGAATTCTTGACGATTTTGCCCCAGCTATAAAACTTCTTGATCAGCATTTAGGCTTATCCTTGATAACCCCCCTCCAGATAAACCGTTCTTTTAAAGAAGAAATTTCTCATCCTGCATTGTATGAAATTATTAGCAAACAAATAGACCAGCTTGCGATAACCGAGGGCCTTTTTGCGATAGAGATCGTTAGTCAATGTCTTCTGGATTCAGATTACAGTTATCGGAAAATTACTGAAGTTGTCATCTCATTTCTTCGTGATGGTCTTCTAATTCTTGTGGATCAAAATCGAACCTTACCATCCTTCGTCACTCCACTTCCTTCAGAAGAGCTGCAGCAGATAAGGTTAAAAGGACCAGAATTTGAAGAGGAAGAGCCAGCAACATTTCATTCAATTACCGAGTCATTAGAGTATATATCTGATGAGGAGGTTGACATTAACTGGCTTACTGAGCTAATTCCTGACATAGAAGTGAGTTCTCTTCCAGACTCTCTTATATCGGATATTTTAGAACGAAACCTAATTTTTGAGTCCGAATTCAGTATTAAAGCCAACTCAGTTCGTTCAGTAACTTATTCCGAATCAGATTTGGTACGCTGGGCCACATTAATGACTCAAAAAGGATTTATACTACATAATAGAACTGCAAATCCCTTAAATGGGGTGAAAATAACCTTGAGAACAGATCTCACTACAATCATTAGTTCTATCGCAAAATTAAAATCTGGGGATTACAGTCTCATTATCGGGGAAGTTGATATGTGAATCTGAAGGTTAAGGGGAGAGATTCGGATGTTATCCGTGGAGATCTTGTGGAACCATCTCATAAGGATGTTGTTTCCACACATCTTTAATTATGAAAGGTAATCGGATGAGATTTTGTCCTATGAGTGACCAATTCTTCTGTTTAACTAGTTTTCGAATTAAACGAAAATATCGTTTCGGATTTACGATAGGAGAATTAATGAGATACTCAGCCTTCATAGCTAGGCCAAAGATTTCATCCGTGGTGAATTCTGTAGTCCCATAACTTTTATCGTTATATGTGTAATATTGAGTCGGGCTAATCTCCCCCTTCTGGACGGCTTCACGCCATAAATCTGACCCTATTGCATATTGAAATGGAAATGGCTGGACTATATCTAGCCCCGCTGTACGACAATAATCAAATGTTATCCGCATTTCTTTGGCTGTTTCGTTTGGGCCACCTACGATGAATGTAGCTATTATAATTAATTGATATTTGTTTGCTAGTTCCAACGTTCGGTCAAGTGTTCGATGCCAATGATGAGGATTTCCGCTAATCTTCTTATACATATCAATGATACGTGGCACAACTGATTCTAATCCGACTAAAAGACCAGTAGCGCCAGCTCGTCTCATAAGATGGGCTCCCTCTTCATCTATATGGTCTGCACGAGCTAATGCCCAAAAAGGAATATCTAGACCTTCCTTAATTTTTAAGCGTAGAACCTCTTTAGTATGTTTTGATTTAACTTTAAGACTATCGTCAATTACGATAATATTCTTATAATTCAGTTCATTTTGAATAATGGCTATTTCCTCAACGATTTTTTTGGGACTCCGGCGACGATGACTTATAGTCAACGCATCTCGGCTACAAAAACGACATCTTCGCCATGAACAACCTCGTATCCAGTTCATGCTTGCAGAGTCGCCTATCCAAATGTTTGTCATCCGATCATAATTGAGATGTCTCACAAAACTGCGATCAGGGATTGGTAAACTATCAATATCTTTTATATAACTCAAATCATAAAATTTCTTTGTTGGTACACGTATAATATCAACTATTTTCAGTTCTGCCTCTCCTGCCACCGCAATATCAATAACTGAACACTCCGAAAAAATTCGTTCTTTCATATATGTTACATGGGGACCTCCTACTAAGGTTGTAATATTTGGGTTTATTTTCTTAGCAATTTGCAAAATAGAATATGCTACATTGCGAAATGGTGTCATAACTGTGACACCTACATGAGTAAAACCACCATCAGAGATGAATTTTGCTAATTTTTTAGGATACCACCCCTCTGCAGAAAGATCAACAACAACGACATCAATTCCTTCTTGTTTGAGGATGGTTGCTAACATCAAAATGCCTAATGGTTGGCAAAAGCGATCTATATTACCCCAATTGTCTGGAGGAAATATAAGCAAAACTTTTTCTTCAGACATGTATTGATTTTACTTCCTTAAAATCTTGATTTATAGGACGCTCAAGTTATTTTTATGGAATTAATGACCCCTGAAAGAATTCAGGGGCTTTCTAGTGACCATTTTTGAGAAAGTATGTTGAAGTATGTACTACGTTGTTTAAACTTCTCTTGTAGTGATTAGGAATCTAGTAGATTAAGTTGTTCCTCCACTAGAGAATGTCTTGTCTATGAATTCTAGATCCCCTTTAAAAACATCAAGATCACCTAACCACATTGGAAGAGTCTTAGCATGTCTCTCCTCAAAACCTGTTAGAAACTCACCAAGCTTTTTACGCAGCTCAGTGGAGGTACTATCTGCAAAAATGGCAGCAAAAACCCACCTTGCATATTCTATGGTTAGAACCACGTCACCATGGTCAATGGTCTTTAATAATTGTTCACTCCGTACTGCTTCTTTCGCAAAAGAAGTGATGGCAGAAAAAAGACCAGCTACTAACGCTGGTTCAACTAGAGACTCAGTTGCAAAAGTGTGTGATAATACAGCACGTCCATCAAGCATCATTATGTGGAGCGAGTCAATTGTCACCTCTTCAAAGAAGTAGGAAAATTCTCTGTGCAGTAAAGTAAGAACTTGATTGAATGGGATCTCGAGATCAAAAGTTAATTCATCTAAAATACGATGGATCTCAACAAGAGTTAATCCACTCTTACTTGTTATTTCATTTAGGGGTTCTATTTTTCCAGTAATCACACCACGTAACTGCTGTCCTTTTTCCATCTTTAACCAGGCTTCGTCTATCCTTTGGTTTAATTCAGGATCATCAATAGGATTTGCTCCAACCAGAATGATATCCGATTTACTCTTCAATTCACTTAAATTTGGAAGTCTTCCTATCTCAGAAAAGACCGACTTGTATTGTATTTTTTCCTCTCCTTCCTTGTCGCTTTTCTGTGTTCTGACATGGAATTTTTGTTTAACTAAGAAAAAAATAGCGCCGTATGTCAATATAATGGCAAAAGGATGTATAAGATTATATGGAACGGATAGAAGTCCAAGAAAGGTTGATCCTACCGTTCCTTTCCAGACCACAGGAACCTGACGCAATTCTGGGATGATAAATTGTACATCGTTAAAGAGGCCTTCTTTCCAAACCGACGTTAGCCAGTTTAGTTTTTCCTTTGTAAAGATAGCAAAAAAGAAGTTCAAAGTGGTAAAAGGAGGGATTAAGGTAACAGGGGGTTTAGGAAGCCTCCTCACTCGAACAAAGAAAAATGAATCATCGAAACCTAACGCGTCCCACCATTCTAAATTATACCATCCAAAGATAATGAAGCTAACAACGAGCATCGAAAAATATGTAATTACTACGGTTCCAACTATACTCCAATTCCATCTTCGAATAAATAAAATTAATAACGCACATAGGAAAAAAGTAGAATAATTCTGCGTGAACCAAAAGAAAGTATCGTATTGAACGTGGTCAATATATGTGAATTGGCCTTCCATAATAGCACGGTATGTAAGAAAACCAGCAGCTAGAAGGAAACCAAAAATCACTCCCATTACGACTGATTTTGCGACATCAGCGATATTAACTCGTTTTAATGCCAATTTGAGATTTTTAAAAGTTTCAATAAATTTGATTAGCAAGTAAATTGAAAATGGTTCGAAAATATCCAGAAAAAGCACAAAGAATATTGAAACCATTATGAAATATACCACGAAATAAGAAATTACAAAAATCTGATTGGGCCACAAGGCCAGGAAGAGGACAACGGCTAAACCCGACATAATCGCACCTACAGTCGATAGACTCTGAACCATTGCGATATACAGTTGATTTCCTAAGAATTTACCCTTTCGTGACAAGTTACTCGCTTTAATGAGGTAAACGCAGAAAACGATTGAAGCTATGTAAGCAAAAAATATTTCTAAGAACCATCCCATTGAAGTGCCTTGTAACAAGCTCGGATTTTCAGTTTCCCCCAGTAGTTGCAAAATTGTCATAAGAAGAAAAAGTGTAATGGGAAGGATGGCAATAAGCACTTTCAGAAGTTCTTTTTCATTCTCCCAATTCTTATCTTTCACCCGTTTTCTGATTTCTTGAAAAGGTGAGACTTCCATTTCAAACTGGATTTCTTGTAATCGTTGGGTAATGCTACGAATTTCTTTCAATTGCTGTTCCAAATCGATTTTATCTTTTTCCAAATCGCTAATTTCTCGGTCAATCTCCAGAATCTCGTTTTCAGTTGCTTTTTTACGCTGTTTCTGAAAACTCTTAATTTCATCAATATTATTTTTGATTAATCGCTTTAAAGGTCTTCGTTCTGCCCTTTTCTCACCCCAAGTTTGGTACAACAGTATTAGCATAGAGAGAATCGGAGAAATACCGAAAACAAAAGCTAGAATTATAATAGGATAAGTTAGGTAGAGTACAATTGAATTCACAAAATGTTGAATTAAATATCTAAACAACATGGGCACTCCTGGGAGTGTCACGGCCGCGGGACTGGCAGCTGAATCCCATTTGGTGCTATAATCATTTGTACCTGGAACAGAATAATATTCCTGATCCAAATATTGAGTCGGATTTGGCACAATATAGTTCAAAAAACTAGGAAAAATAAAATACGCAAAGTAGAAGATGATAAACCCAATGTAAGCACGATTAAAGATGATTGCTAAAAGGTTTTCACCTTTTCGCCGCGTATAGAGATAAGGGAAGAATAATATGATTATGGGGGAGAAAGTTAGAAGTACAGAGACAAAAAGGTTAGTAGGTTCCATTAAGGGGTCAATTGATACCATTTTTTCTCATCCTGTTTGGTTCAATTTATACTAAAAAGATCTTTTGAGGTGGAAGAAGTATATTTCTTCCTTTTTATACCTTGCATTAAAAATCATACTTTCAAACAATTTTGTGAATATTAAAATTTGTATTTTTAAAACTATTCTGAACCTAGTTTAGTATTAATTACTTAGTTATCTGCCAACTTTGAAGCCTAATCTTGGCGTGCAATCAATGTTAATCTGCAGGTACAATTCAAATAAGAAACTTATGACATAAAGAGGAGAAATTTATCGAAAATTATCCCCCTTGAAAAAAAAGAGAAAAAAGAGAAAAAGGAAGTTAATGGCGTCGTTTGCGGTACAATGCATACAGAGGAGGAATTGTCAATAAGACAGAGAGAATCTCGAATCCTGGAATACCACCATCAGTCCCAGTTTCAGTCCCACTAGTCTCTGTTGCTGTACTTGATTCTTCAGTAACAGCAGCCATTGCAGCAACGGCAGAATACGCGGGGTCATGGATGATTTCTCCGCCAACCCAATCACCAAACTGAGTGATGGTCAAATATTTTGCCTGCTCAGCTCTGTAAGCATAGGTTTCTTGATAACCAAATCCATCTTCGAGTATCCACTTGATAAAGTCGTGATAGAGTTCGTGAGAAATATCCAAATATCCTTTGACTAGGGGAGTTGTTGCATGAGCCATATTTGAATGGTGTTTGGCAAGAAAACTAACATCGCGATCAAGATCTTCATCGAAACCAAGTTCTTCAACACCCTTTAATTTGTAGGTGTCTTTTCCGACAAAAGAAGTTATAAAGTCATCCTCTGCTGAAATAGTCAGATTTCCATCATCCCAGATCATATCCTTGAAATTCAATCCATAAGAATGAGTCTGTGTCATTACAGCGAAACCAAACCCGTTTGCATCATTTATACGGGCTTGTGCATCATCAGATGGGTAAGCTTCGACCATAAACACGTGAGATAGATTATCAGGAATAGTTCCTAGAATGGGAACGGGCAAACCAGCTCCAGGTAACTCAATTTCATAAGTTATTGAGTCATTGAATGAATTAGTGTATTTTGAGTCAATTGGAGATCCAGAGGCTATTGTGAATAACCAGCTGACTTCCCCAATATTGTAATGAGTGACAATGTCGGTTTTAACTTCTGTAACTTCACCTTCAGTTGTCTCAGACCATGTTACTTCGTAGTCAAAAGCTAGGTAGTCAAATACTGTTGCTGCGTGAAATCCTGCAACCATTGCCAATAATTTTTCAATATTACCTCTTAACAAATCTTTTGGAATATCTTTAAGTGGGTTATAAGCGCTCTCGTGTGCTTTTTGCCAAAATGTCACCATATTAGTGTAATTAATTCCAAAATGAATTTCGTTTTCGCCTACAACTTCAAATGAGGTTTCAACGTCATATTTCGGAATAGCATCGTAACCACGGTCGGTTATTAGTGTGTTTATACCATTAATTAGTTGATCGAGAGCTAGTGTGTATCCAATGTAGATTGTGTCATCAGGAGTCAGGGGTTTTTCAGTTGGAGTAGTGTTGTA
>CAZALJ010000015.1:0-14150 GCA_964485715.1 uncultured archaeon | reverse complement strand
ATCGTCTTTTGCCATTACGTAATCCCCATAGCTGATTCTTGATCTTTCAATTAGCTGAATAATTTAACCTGTATGTATTTATCTAATCATCACTTATATTTTCTCATTATTTATTCATGAACCTTTCCTTTTGATATTATATTTATTGAAAGGAATATCATGCAACTGCTTGTTCAATCATTTTTGAAGTGGCAACGAAACCTTATTAGTAAAATCTGAGTTCTGAAAGGGGTTTAAATTTAGCCAACTTTTTCTTTTGCGGGAAGATCCAAGTTTTTGGCTTCAAGATGCTTCTTTCTCAAATAAGGCATTAGTACAAATTGATAAAATAGATAAGCAGAACCCAACAGAACCACTAAAATAACGAGTAATATATTAAATTGAGCCGCTTGAGCATCAATAAATGCTTGCATTTCAGTTGGATCGTTTATTATGTCTTCTACACTTTTTCCACCCTGAATCAATATCGATCCTAACCAAGCATAAAAAATACACCGAATAATTGAGCCAATGAAAGTAGCAATACAGTATGCTCTGAACTCAATCTTCAAAAATCCTGAAGCATAAGAAATGGGATCAAAAGCCATAAAAGGAAATGCTCTTGCTACAAGAATAGTTGCTATACCATATTTTCCAATATAAAAATCGAGAACATCAAGATTTTCTTGGCCGAGAAATCGCTCCATCATTGGACGTCCTCCAAGTACAGCAATATAATAGGTTAAAATCCCAGCCACCATAGAGCCAATAATTCCCAGGATAGTTCCCCATATTAAGCCCCAAATGAGACCTGAAGATAGAAGAACAAGTTCCGATGGAATTGGTACTAATACACCTTGAATCCCCATGAATAGGAGAAAGATAATCCAGCCCCATTCTTTCAAGGCAATTATGGGTGCAATGAACCAGTGAACAACCACAGAAAATAACCAGGTGTCATCTTGATATTGAAAAATTAAAATAACAACACTAGCCAAAAAAATGATTATGAATAGAATTATCCAAACCCATGTAGTCTTGGAATGACCAGTAAAAGTTCGCTTAATAGCTTCTTTGCTTAATAAGGTCTTTTCTTTTAACCAATCTAAAAGACCTTCTTCAGAACCCATGATCCAAACAATTCCTGTGAACATTAGAAATATGTTGAATAAAATCGCAACTCTTTTTTGATGAGTTGATTGGTTATCTATGATCTTGTTGAAAATTATATTAAAAATTAAATAAAGAGGGTATCATGTAATCAAAACTGCGTCAACAGTTCCATTTTGTCCTGGACGACTAGTAACCCGTGCAGTACCCTTTTTTGTACGGATTAAAGCTCCTTTTGTAATAATTTTTCGTCGAGCGAAATCTCTGTTGGCTGGATTTTCAATTACATCTTCAATCTCTACTTTTTCTGTAGTTCGCTTTTTCTTAGAGGATATGTTGGCATACCGACAACTTAGGAGTCTAATTTTTCTATTCCCTCCTCGTGTCCGAATAACTTTCTTGCGTGTTTCACCAAGCATTGTTTGTGCTGCGGGTCGTGCCAAGTCACGTTTCTTCTTTTTAATAGCAATATGATATCGACCACCACTGGCTTTCCGTACAGATCTCTTTTGTGATCTTACCAACGAATAATTCTCCTCAAATATTGTGTCAATTAGTTCAATCAGATACTCAATTTTCCTGACTTCTACTGTAATAGGGGTAATTATTTTGATTTTAAATATAAGCTTCTTTTTCTCTTCTGTTTTCTAACTTTCCTTCTTTTCTTCCTTTTCTCTTCCAGAGATGGGTCCTCTGTGAACACATCTTCTTCTTGCTGAACAATGTTGAAACAGTTTTTAGGGGCTGAAATTACAATCCATGGATTTTGTGTTAATCCAATAACTTCGATAACCTCTCCAATTACTTTAAATTGGCCATTTCTTTTAATTTTCGCGTGGGCTCCAATTTTAGGTAGATTTTTACTTGCTAATTTAACAAGTATCTTTCCTTGGACTTTAATTGAACATTTTCCAATTCTGATGGCTGTCCGTGGCACAAATAAACCCATGCAACCTAAATTTTTACTTTAATTAATTCGTTTTTCATGAAGGACTATCACTTGGTAAAACAATTATGTCTGAATTCAAATATAAGCGAATGATTTTGAATCCTATTAGCATCAGTAGAAAGTTGGAGTCTTAAAAATATGGCTGTTTATGATGTTCTTATTGCTGGTGGGGGCCCTACAGGATTGTCAGCAGCAATTACAACAGCTAAAAAGGGTCTGACAACGCTTGTAATCGAGGAACATGCCATAATAGGCCAGCCACTAGCTTGTGGAGAAGGAATATCCGCTGATAAACTTTTCTCGCTTGAGAATATGCCAAAATTAAATACTCACCTTAATGGACAAAATTTATGCCTTCAACAACATGAATCCTTTATCGAAAGGGTGGTTAACGCCCAACGTTTCTTTTTTGGGACAAAAGGGGTTGCTACAGCTAAAATGAAGACAGTTACCATAAATCGTCCTCTATTCGATCAGCTTATGGCTAAACAAGCACAGGATATGGGAGTAGACCTGCTTCTAGGAACTCAAGTTATAGCTATCAATCAAAAAAGCGAAAAATTAGTGGTTAAAACAACAAATGGAAGCTACAAGGCAAATATCGTTATAGGATGTGATGGTCCATCTGCGCACAGTGTTCGAATGATGGGGTTACAGCCTCCTACTGAATATGTACAAGGAGTAGAATATAAGATTCAAGGAGTCCATACCGACGCTCTAGATTTTTATTTTGATTTCAAAAATTTCAAAATAATGCACTACGGATGGTCTTTCCCAAAAAAGGCCCACACCAATATTGGAGTTGTGGTTGAGCCAGCATCCAAACCAATGCAAGTCTTGAATCAATTCATCAAACATTTAGGATATAAAAACGTTGAAAATGGAGATATTATCCAAAAAATTGCTGGAATTATCCCTGCTAGTGGCCCCATTCCTAAAATTTACACCAACAATTACATGGTTGCGGGAGACGCGGCAGGATTGACAAACACTATATTCTATGGAGGTATTTCGATAGGAATTCACTCAGGTATGCTTGCTGGTCAAACCGCAGTTGAAGCTCACGAAATAGGCAAATTTGATGAACAAAAATTGAGTGAATATCAAAGAAAATGCCAATCATGCCCCTATACTGATCCAATCATTCAACGAGCTCATGAAATTCTATATGACAAGTTTTCCGCAAATGAGATCGAGATCTTTGGGTCATGGGTTGATGGATGGGATATTACTACTCTTAGTATGTTTCAAAAGTTACGATTATTTGTTAAATCCTTATTGAACCCCTCTATGTTGAAAAAATTTAACGATGCACGAATTATCGCTCACGGTTTTAGCAAAAGTAGAGATTGGGGCTTTTAAAAAAAAGAGCTCCTATTTTTCAGTAATATCATTATCACAGAGTAGAGGCAAAAATTAAGTCAAGATTTAAGAAGAGAACATGAGTGCACAGTTTTACGTCAGAACTAGTTTTTACTCCCTATTGGCCATAAATACGAAGGAATCAATCCAATGAAAAGTAATGCGAAAGCCTTTCTAGCGTTAAGTGTGGGTATAATCTTTTTAGCTATTGCCATTTCTACAAATCAATTCGAACTGATTCAAGAAATTATCGAAGAGATAACTGAAAGCGCGAAAGCTGGAATTCCTATCCCTTAGGTGATTTAAATGGCATGGCATAAGAAACCTAAAACTAATTTAACTAAACTCCGCTTATTACGAACTTTCGTCCAGTTTATTATGTTCATATTAATGAACCTCACTTTTTTCTTTATTGGGGCGACTTGGTTAGTTTTACCCGTTAATATGCCCCGAACTCTTTATTCAAGCTCTGAGGGCGCCTTTTTTCTCTTACAACGTATGCTAACAATGGCCATTGTTCCTCTAATTCCTCTTGCTGCCTTACTTCTCTTTGGTGCCATTTTTGGAAGACTTTTTTGCGCATGGGCTTGTCCTTTTGGTTTGTTTCAGGACCTTTTAGGGTACTTCACTTCGTGGATTAATAAATACGAACCTACCCGAGAAACAAACCTGAATCTTCGTCAATTAGGTGAATTTATCACAGTTGCAATATTATTTGTTTCAACCTTCATTGGAGTTAATGTAGCACTAGGTGAGAAAGCAGCAGTTGACACTGCTTTCGACGTGTTTGCTGATCAACCATGGGTAGTCCTAAGCCCATCAGTGTTTTTATTAACAGTTATACCCTTATTATTTTGGTGGGGTGGAATTGAAAATTTCCTCATTTGGGATAAGTTTATACAAATTGATCCTCTTTTTTGGGTACGTATTTTCATCTTTGTTTTTGTTATCATTGTTGTAATCTATATCCCCCGAGGATGGTGTCGCTGGTTCTGTCCTGTAGGGATAATCATGGGGTTTCTCGGGACGAACTCTTTACTAGGACTTGGGCGAAATATAACGAAATGTAACCACTGTGCATTATGCGAGGACGTGTGCCCAATGGGAGTTCGGATTCTTTCACACCCTTCAGAGAAAGTGAGAAGTCCACACTGTACTAATTGCTTGGATTGCATTGCAGTTTGCCCAGAAGATGCTATGGAAGTTAAAATTCTCTAAAAATCCAATTAAAACCTTAATTGGGTGGTTTGTTTATAGAAATTAACCCCAACGCAGTCGTTCGATCTCACGATCTTTTTTCAATGTTTTCTTTATCCGTTTATAATGATCAGAGCACAGATGAATTTTCGTCACTTTATCTCGAATATTAAGAGTTAATCCTGCTTGTTTAATTGCTGCTCCTGCTTTTTCTCGCGATACTGTCTTCTTAGTTACGTTTGGGCAGTTTTCAATATCGCAAGGTTTTCTCTTCGCTGCCATGATATCCACTTACGAAGAATATAATGGATTTAGATTGAGGGTGTTATTTCTATATGGCCAGGTGTTGGGCGAAAAATAAAATTAGTGTTTTCGAGTTCCATTAGTGCCATACCTGGTACTTTGAGAATCTGTAGTACTTCCTCTTGGGTTGGTTCCTTGTCTTCCAGCATCTTTTTTGTCAGTCTGAGTACCACATCACAGTAATGTTCGACAGCTTGAATGATTCTTACCTCATGCACATCACGATGTAAAGTGAGGATACTAACAACACCCATTTCTTTATCAGTTGCAATTTTGTGTTGTAAGAATGCCATTGGTGGTTTTAATGAATCAGAAACCAACAAAATAGTAGTTAAAGAATCAAGAACACCACGAATTGGTTGATTACGAACATGTAATAACGAACGGCGGATTTGATCGGTTACAAGACGGGGTTGAGTAATATCTCGGATAACATTTTCTCCTGTTGCACCAGGTCTACCTTCAGCATATCCGAAAGGATTAGTAAAAGCATCCAAGAAGACTAGACGTTTTGTTTCAAAAGTAACTTCTGAGATATTATAAGGTACGAATAATGGAGAATAATGAGAAAATAAATGTTCCGTGGAAAGAATATAACCATATTCACCAGTTCTCAAACCTTCTGACAGAAATTGCACTAATATATGTTCTGTATTTATACCTACTTCATCTTCAACCAATATGATCGACCCACGAGGAACTCCACCACCTAAAGCATCATCTAGCAAAGGAATACCAAATTTTGCACGATCTTCCATTACCAATTTTAATTTCTCCTTTCAGTAACTAGTTGGTTCATTATTACAGGAATATAACACACTCATAATTTCCCTGTCTATAGCTGATAAAAACAAATTTAACTTAAACTTAAAAGATTGCCTGTTTTGCTTACTATATCAAGTTAATAAAATCGAGAAAACGGGTTAAAAATTCTTCTAAGTGAAAAATATTGGAATGAAATGGCATGAAAATCGAATTCTTTGGAGTTCAAACCCCACTCATCAATACAGCAAACAAAGACATCGGAAATATGATAATCGAGGCATTAAATTCTAATAAAATCGAATTACAAGATGAAGATATTATAATTATTGCGAGTAAAATTATTTCGATCATTGAGGGCTGCCAATTTCCCTTAAAAAGCATTACATACGTCCGACCAGAAGCAAAAACTGCTGCAAGAACTGCTGGACTCGACCCCCGATTCGTGGAAGTAGTTTTCCAAGAAGCTGATGTAGTTTTGGGTGCTGTACCAGGGGCAGTTCTTGCTTTACGAAATGATGTTCTCCAAGCTAATGCAGGTGTAGACCAAAGTAATGCTGGCGGGAATGAATTTTTAATTGTACTACCAAGAGACTCCATTAGAACTGCAGAAAGAATACGAAGAGAGATTAACGCAAAAACGGGCAAAAAAATTGGAATTATAATAGCAGATTCAAAAACTCATCCTTTAAGACGAGGAACCTCGGGTTTTGCTCTCGCTGTATCAGGATTCATACCAATTATCGACGATCGAGGAAAGTTAGACCTATATGGGCGCCTCATGAAAATAACTAGCCGTGCTATCGCTGACAATCTAGTCAGTGGCGCAGAAATTTTGATGGGAGAAACAAACCAGAGAGTGCCAGTGGTTTTGGCCCGTGGATGTAAAGAAATAACCTTTCAAGAGACTGAAGAGATCGAGAAAAACAACAATCTAATGAAAATCTCCCCTCAATACTGTATTTATATAGGACCTCTCTGGCTTAATAGGAAATCTAATATTCAGGGCTAAAAGTAAAGTACATATGTTCATCCAAGGAAAATTGGGCAAAATAGAAGTTGGCGATAACATAAATACGCGTATTATGGGTATAACCAATCTTTCTCCCACTTCATTTTTCAAAGAGAGCATTAAGCTATCAGAGATTGAAATTAAATCTCAATTGGATCAAATGATTGAGGATGGGGCAGATTTTATTGATGTTGGAGCTATTTCCAGTGCCCCAACTTTTCTATATAACGGTAAAGAAGAAATCTCTAAGCTTACTGAAATAGACAGGCTTTCTCCATTTTTTGAAGTATATAAGGAGATGGGCGAGAATATTCCAATTTCAGTTGACACCCAATCATCAAAAACCGCGGACTATGCCCTTTCCCAAGGTGCTACGATAATCAATGATATTTCTGGGTTTAAATCAGACCCCAAACTTCCATATGTCGTTTCAGAATATTCTGCTTCAGCAATAATCATGGCTTGTCATCGAGTACCAGGAGATGTATTTTCAATACGAGAAGTTTTAACTGAACTTAAGAAAAGTCTAAATTTGGGTATTAAAGCAGGAATAGAAATATCTAGAATGACAATTGACCCAGGTATAGGTAGTTGGGTTCCTCAAAGGCAGATAGAAAACGATTATAAATTGATCAATAATTTAATGAAGTTTCGTGAACTCAAGCACTGTATTCTTGTAGGAATATCTCGGAAATCCTTCATTGGTAAAATTTTAACCGTACCTCCAGAAAAAAGGTTATGGGGGTCACTAGCAGCAACTACAATAGCCATATTGAATGGTGCACATATCATCCGAACTCATGATGTCAGACCAACAAAAGATGTTTGTCTAATTACCGATTATATGAAAAAATTAGTTGAAAATGATCAGGCCAATGGCTAGGACGGAAATTATAATCCATCAACCCACTTCTTCTCTAAATTTTTAGATCGTAATCTTTGTCTTGATGAATTTTTCCTTAGAAGGCATTACATTGAACATATGTTTGAATATCTGATAATGCTATTTAATAAGTAATTGAAAATCTATTTTCCGGTTAGTTTAATTTGGTTTTTAGATAAACAGAACTATTTATAACAAAGAAATCTTCAAATATCCTTGAATATATCAATTTACTCAGTGAGTTAAATTATCATATAAAACCTGCTCACAAAGTTAAATGAGTGTAATCTACAAAACAATACAATCTGTAATAATATATGAAGACCATATCCAATTAAACGCTTTGATAGTAATTTATTCAATAAGTAGGTGCTTTTTGTGTCGATGAAAAACCTAGATGATTTCTTTGGTAACGATACGTCCCAAAATGTTGCCATATTAATCGCGGTGACTAAAAAGTTCTTTGGCTTTGTTTCTCAGTTAGCTGAGATTGTTGATGAACTTCAGAATAATTTTCTAGAATTATCTAGCAAAGTAGATCAAGTTCTTCAAAAATCAGGATCAGCGTCAATTGCTACCCCTCCTCCAGCAATAGCAACACCAAGCCCACCCTCTCCAACACCAGCAACATTAAGCCCACCCTCTCCAACACCAGCAACATTAAGCCCACCCTCTCCAACACCAGCAACACCAAGTACGCCTACAGGACTTCCAACACCACCAGCGCCAGTTACTGCTTCAACTCCTCCTTCCAGTCCAACGGCTCCACCATCCACCCCACCAGGGCTTCCACCACTGCCTGGGTCGTCTCCAACACCACAACCTATCATTGGCCAACCACAAGCGTCACAACCTAGCTTACCTGGGTTATCTCCAGCACCAGGGCCAGCTGGTCCTGCACCTCGAGCCTCTCCAATGAGCCTAAAAGCTCAAATGAACATGGAACTTAAAGAAGCTTTCGCTAGAATTAAGAAAGGGTGGAGTGAAGAAGGATAATTTGATATAAGCCTTTTCAGACGGAATCTTCCTGATACAACAACCGGCTTAATTCTCGAAGGCGTACAATACCTCTGATTTCATATTCAAACATTGGTATTTCAAGTAGGTCAAATTCAGAATATAGTTCCTGAATTTTTTTAAAATTATCCTTTTGACTTGCATATCTTGCACTACAATAAGCGCAATCAGGGTTTTTGGGCTGGATTTGATTTATAAAGATCTGTGAGATTGGAAAAGCTACTTCAAACAAGGCCCGGATTAAGCGTTCTGTTTCCCAAATCGCCATTATTGTGGGGATAGTAACAGCGACGAATTCAGTCTCTTTCGCATTAGCCAAATGAACACGCGCAAGTTCCACTTGATCCCTTAATTCTTCTAGTCTGTCAAAAGCCTCTTGCTCGCTTGTACTAGAACTCCCACCAAATAGTGTTCTAAACCCAGATATCATTCCACCTAAACGACGACGCATTTTAATCAACCTATATAACCAGCTTTGAGTCATTTCAGGTAACTGTAGTAACTTGAGAGTGTGTCCTGTTGGCGCCGTATCGAATACAACAATATCATACTCTGGATTTTGAATGAACTCTAATAATTGGATAAATGCAATTGTTTCATCTGCTCCAGGGGGTGATAATGAAGTAGGATCACTTTCACCAAGAAATTCTGAGATTGTTCCAGAGGGATCCTGGTGACTAATCATCTCAGAATATGTTCGCATCGCTTCTTCTGTATTTAGCTCGATAGCCCATAAATTAGCAACATCTTGCACTTCAGTATAAGTTTCCCCACCAATTTGCTGATCAAGACTATCTGAGACAGAATGAGCAGGATCCGTTGAAACCAATAGTGTGCGGTATCCGAGGTCAGCTGCTCTTATTGCTGTAGCAGCTGCCATAGTTGTCTTTCCAACTCCCCCTTTTCCGCCAAAGAACAGAAATTTTTTGTCAAATAAGGAAAGTGACATGTATAATCAGAAAAAAGAAGTAAAACAAGAATGTTTTGCTAATAAATTCAGGAGAAAAACAGAACTGAAACAAGAATATTTAACAAGATAATTTACTGGGGGGTACCAAAGCCTCAACGGAGGTCTACTAGTGTATTATAAGACGAAATGGGCATGGCTTGTATTCTATGCAGTTTTGAGTCTGAATATAGTATACTTAGCTTTTGACCAGCCAATTATATATACTAGCGCTTCAACAATGGATGTAAAGAAAATAAATGCAACTTACCCTAAATTGTTTGTCACAAAATCAGTGGATAAATCTGAAGTGGTCATTGGCGAGAGTATTACTGTCACCGTTACTATAGAAAACTTTGGAAATAAAACAGCATTTAATGCTACATTTATTGATCAGCTTAACAGTCCTTTAATTCTTGAAGTATATGGACTCACTCAACTCTCTTATGCACAAATTGGTGTCAATGAGACTCGCCAGTTTAGTTACTTGGTTAATACAAAGTCAATAGGTACATATTACATATTATCAGCTCAGGTTGAGTACTATGACTCAGAAATTAATCCTACTAAACTAGTAACGATCAGTAATAATGTTGAAATTACTGTTATTGAACCTCCAGAAGATTTCTCACTAGCTAATTTTAACGCTGCCATTACATTGCTCATAGTACTTGTCGTACTTGATGCACTTTTATTTTTCCGACTAATTACACCAAAATTAAATCGGAGGCCGAAAATAAGCTAAATTAAAGGTAATATTTCACATCTCTCGCGGAAGCAAGACAAATGGAAACCCCAGTTCCAGCTCAAATAGTAGACAAACAGGTAATTATATGGAACTCGGAACTTGGCAGTTATATCTACCAACTGGGTTATTTCGGAAAACCTGTAGGAATTAGAAAGCCAAAATCACCAAGATTTGATCGTCCTTTAGAATTAACCCTCTTGGAGGCAGCTTTTCTACAGGAGAAAAATAAGATCTCAATTTATGACGATGATCTTATTCTTTCCAAAGAAAAATTTTTAGAAATTTGCAAAGAACGATTTTCCAAGTTTGAAGATTATTATGCTGTTTATCTAGATCTCCGGAACAAACGATATATTGTGAGGCCTGGCCTGAAATTTGGCACTGATTATGCTGTCTATCGTCGTGGGCCAGGAATTGATCATGCTCCATTTCTTGTCTCAATCTTTCCAAAATCAACGACAATTAAACCTATTGATTTAGTACGTGCTGGACGTTTGGCAACCTCTGTTAGAAAAAGATATGTTATTGCGACTGTTTTATCAGATCAGCAAATAAGGTATTATGTTTTCCAATGGAATCGGCCTTAATACTTTGTTTACAAAACCAAGTCAGTAGGTGTATTAGAGTTGAAACTTTGGGAGGAAGCTCCTGTTTTTTATTTTTTGCAGGAATTCAGAAGTAGACTTATAGTCTTGAGTGACTTGGGATGGTTTACAAATCAATAGCTAAAGAATAAATTCCGGTTTTGGGTTCAAAAAACTCACCTGATTCCAATAATTCCGTAATAGCTTCATCAATTTGAACCTCATCGATATTGGGAAAATTTTTAACTAGTTGATCATATGTGACACCTTCTCCTGTATCAAACTTCTTGACAGATTCTTTTAATTTTATTTTCAAATCTTCTATGGAAGCGACCCCAAGTTCAACGCCTCCAACCGTCGCAGGTTTGACTTTAATATAAGGAGCGCGTCGGAGCTGCTGGATAATTTTCAACCGATGCACTAAGAACCAATTATCATCTAAAATTGACTGAACAATATCGGGTGTGAGAAAGACATCGATCTCTTCGACCCTCTCGGATATCTGTACCTGGCCTAAGATTTCGATTTTATCCCATTTGTTATATTTGTCAAGTCTACCATCCCATGTTTTTACCACGATACACCCACTCCCGTCCTCCACTGTTAAACCAACATAATTATTTTCCCCAGTATATTTCTCTGTAACAATTCCCATTATCCATATTCGGGAGATAAGATTTCCGCTTGGTGTTACTAATCTCCAACGATCTTCATTATCTTTATTAAGTTCTGACCGTGTAACACTCTCGATTCGCATTCTTTTATAGGGGTTACGTCTTTTCAATCAAAGTCCTCGATTAATTAATCCACCTATTTATTTTACCCAATTTTCATTTATAATTCTATAATCAAATAAATCAATTCTTTTAAACAAGACGTTTAATTCATATTCCGCTCGTTCAATCTGATCGGAAGCGTGTACGATATTTTTTGTTAGATCAAGCCCAAAATCTCCTCGGATTGTACCTGGCTCCGCTTTAGGGGAGTTAGTTATACCAGCCAGTTTACGAATGACTTTAACAGCGTTATTACCTTTAATTGCTATGGCAACAACAGGACCAGAAAGTATAAATGATTTTAATACAGGATAGAATTTCTTACCAATATGAATATCATATAGTTGGTCTACCATTGTTTCTGTTAGTTGTACCATACGTAAACCAATTATTTTAAATCCTTTCTCTTCAATACGTGAAATAATCCGTCCAATCAAAGCTCTCTGAACTGCATCGGGTTTAATCATTAATAAAGTTGACTCAGTCATCCTATTCACCCAAAAACATTGCTATCGAATAGTTCATTCTTTCTAGTAGCTAAATCGAAAGTTATTTACAACCTCATAAGAAAGTTCCTAAGAATTCACTTTTGAAATTTCACTAATAATATTGCCATCTCTCCTATATGCAATTACAATATAGACATGTTGAAATTACTTCCAAAAAACGCAAACTGGGAATTTTGAATCCAAAAAAAGGGAAAAATTATTAAAAATTTTTGAAAGTGAGTGGCACACTAAGTTGTGTGAACAGAGCACCTTGTATAGGCCTATTTACAAACAACTTTGAGCTCTAATATACATGGATTATCTTTAAGGAATCCTTGGATTCATTAAAATCAAATTTTATTGAACTTATTACTGAAATTAAGCTTCTGAAAAAATTTATTGAAAGGAAAAGTGGAATACATGTTCACCACATTTATGCATTTAGATCTTTTTGAACAACTAATCCTCATAGGTGTCATCATTGTTGCAATTGTGAGCTTCATATATTCTTGGTGGTTAAGACAAGATGTAATGAAGCACGACACTGGAACTGAGGACATGAAACAGGTCTGGAGTGCAATTAAGGAAGGTGCTGATGCTTACCTTTGGAAGCAGCTGAAAACAATCTTACCTATCGTTGCAATCCTCACAATAGTACTCTTTCTCAGTGTCTATTTGGTTCATCCTTCGAAAGCAGCAGAAGATGAATTTAGTGCAACAGGACTTGACCCGACTTTGATAATAGCTATTGGACGAATGATTGCTTTCATCTTGGGAGCAAGCTTTTCGCTGATGGTTGGACAATTTGGTATGCGAATTGCAGTCCAAGCAAATCTTCGAGTCGCAGCAGCTGCAGCAGGAGCAAAGGATGAAAATGGTAATCTCTTAAACGTTGATAGGCGGTATAACAAAGCACTTTCAATAGCTTATCACGCTGGTACTGTCACAGGGATGTTAACTGATGGTTTTGGACTATTAGGAGGCACTGTGATCTTCATTGCTTTTGGAACAGCTGCTCCAGATGCACTTCTCGGATTTGGATTTGGTGGAACTATCCTAGCTCTCTTCATGAGAGTGGGAGGTGGTATATATACCAAAGCCGCGGATGTAGGTGCAGATTTGGTAGGAAAAGTCGAAAAAGATATCCCTGAAGACGATCCACGTAATGCGGCTGTGATCGCCGATCTTGTAGGAGATAATGTCGGTGATTGTGCAGGGATGGCTGCAGACATCTTTGAATCCTATGAAGTTACGATAGTTTCTTCCTTAATCTTAGGATTGTTCCTCTTTGAATTATCAGGTGGAATAAATGAAGGTGTAATCGTTGGAGATATTGTCTGGATCATGTATCCCCTCATTGTTAGAGGAATTGGTGTGATTAGTTCAATTGTGGGTACTTTTGCAGTTGCTCTTTGGAAAACACCAGATGCAGAGAAAGCAATGTTCAATTCATATGAATTATCTAGTGCAATTACAATTTTTACGTCATTCGTTTTTGCAATTTTTTATATTGGTGATTGGAGGCTTGCATTGCTCACAGCCACTGGTGTAATGCTTGCAGTATCATTTAATCCAATTACTGCTAGATTTACCGCGAAAGAGAGAGGACCTGTTCAAGAAGTTGTTGATTCAATGCACGGAGGCCCTGCAACAACTATTCTCTCTGGTCTCGCTCTCGGGTACGAGTCTAGTGTTTGGGCAATTGTAGCAATATGTATTTCGTTCGTAATAGCAGTTATTACTTTCCTTTTACTTCCTGGGAACAGCATTTTTGGGGGATTCCTTGGCATTCCTGAGTTATATGTGGAAACCTCAAATATCTTACAATACATGCTTTATGGCATAGCACTAATAGGTATCGGGATGTTGTCTCATACAGGTAACAATGTTGCAATGGATTCGTTTGGTCCGATTAGTGATAACGCCCAAGGTATTGCTGAAATGACTTCTATGGATAAAGAATCAGCAAGTGTTTTAGAGGAATTAGATTCAGTTGGTAACACTACTAAAGCTATTACCAAAGGGATTGCGGTT
>CAZALJ010000014.1:0-14588 GCA_964485715.1 uncultured archaeon | reverse complement strand
GTAAATATGAGAAACACCAATACATTCTATAAAATTGATCACAAAACAGGAAAGGTAATTTGGGGTCTGGGTGAATATGGAAATTTTTCTCTCTTCGATAAAGACGGTATTAAAAGGTCAAATTTGTTTTATCATGCTCATAGTGTCGAAAAAGTGGATGAGAACACCTTCATTCTCTGTGACAATAATTTTCACAACCAGATAAAACCAATGAGTTCTCGTTCACGGATCATTGAAATAAAAATTAATGAAACAACCATGACAGCTAATGAAACTTGGTCTTGGGCTGCTCCTAAAGAATACTATTGTTCCTACTGGGGTGACGCTGACAGGTTGCCAAATGGTAATCGCCTCGGTGCATTTGGAACCCGATCACATCCTGATACCCAAATTGGTGCTAGATTAGTTGAAGTAAATAATGAGGGGGAATTAGTCTGGGAAATGAATTTTCAAAATACAGAGGAATACGAATATGGTGTTTATCGGATGGAACGTTTTCGATTTTCTCCCATTTCTACAGAATTCAAAGATATTAAAATACCTGAAAAGGAGAATTTAACAGTTTTGTGGCAAACGTGGTACAATTTCCGTTCTAAAAAGATATTTAATGGTTCTTACACACTTCTCCTTGACAATGAACAGATCGAATCAGGAAACCATACTTTTGATAAATTCTGGCGTCCTACTAATTTGACATTTGAATTAAAACAGTTAAAAAATGGAGATCACAATCTTACATTGATGCTTGAGGACGAAGAAGGCCATAGTTCAACCAATAGTATTAATATTGTAGTGAGCACAGAAAATCCTAGAAAAAATCCTTTATTCGAAATACTTACCTTGAGCTTTGGATTACTCTGTATAGCCATACCAATCTTATTATTTCTAAAAAATTATCGAAAATAAACTAAAGTGCGTTGTTATAATAGAGAGAAAGGATGAATAATCAGGAAAATTCATGGTTCTTTGATTGTTCATGTACTTCTCATTCTCACAAGCATTTATTAAAATTAATTAGTAGTAATACCTTCATGCGTCTATTTTATTTTTTTGGAACCTTAAATAACGCTTAAAAGACGTTAGAAAGGGAAAAAACAAAAAATTTGTATATGTGAACAATCTTATAAGCTGGATCTGTATAAAATAATGTTCTTGGTTTAATAATCTTCTTGTCTTGATGTCAGGACTCTTCCATAGGTGTTTTCCGTAAATCATACACGCGATACGAAAAATCTTTCTGTTCAATCCAATCAATAACTTCTTTCATAGTAGATTTAAATGAGGTTCCACGGCCACCTGCAGCTCTAGGATGACCACCCCCAGAAAACCTACCTGCGATATGATCTACTCGAAATTGTTCCAATTCAAACTCAGGAATTTGGGAGTTTACTCGGAACGAGAGCCCTGTGAAGCGTTTTCCTGGATAAAACACACAGGTTATCTTTGCTCCTTTCTCAAATAAGCTATGTACTAATGCTGAAGTCAAGATCTTCATTTTACCTTGAATAATAACAATTACATCTTTTATTTCGAAATCCTCCCCCAACTTGATGCTCTCCTTACGAAGGTTTCGTAGATCTACTATACGCTTATGATACACTTCAGATTTGAAAATCTCAAATTCCTGAATTGTGAAGTCTTGAACTAGCTTAAGTACTTCTTCTGCTGACTCAGGAGTACGACAAAGATCATCCAAGAGCCATGCTTGCTCTTGACGTGTTGCCTCAATAAAACTTGGAGGAAAATCTGTTGGTGGAGGGATAGTAAAATTAGCTGTGTCAGTAATAGTGGTTAAGTCTGCTAATAGCTTTAGACTATCTGGTAAACGCTTATTAAAATACTTAGCGAGTAAAGAGGCCGCACTTGGGGCGTTTTCATCAAAAAGTACAACCTCTGCGATTTTAGACAAGCCTTTATTTGTCAGGTGATGATCACTATAGAGAGCAATTGACGACTCATTGAAAGGAGGAAGATCTACAATTGCTGCCCAGTTTAATGCTTGAAGAAACTTGCCAAATTCAGGATGACGGATCTCTTGATATCCTAATGGGATAAATATTGCATTTTGAAACTCCTCCAAGGTTTTCAAAATAACAGCTGAGATAACTCCATCCGCATCAGCAGCATGGAAACTAACCTTTGGTTTAGGTATAAGAGAGAGAGAGTATATGAAGCGAATATTTTTCTGCATTTCATCAGAAAATTCGGTTAGAATGTTTTCTAGATCGAATAATACAGCCATTACTTTCACATACTCTATTTTATTGCGATTCCTCTCTAAATAAAAAATAAAAAAAGAATATTTTGATTACACCTCGGGAAAACACGAGATTATAAAGCAATGATTCGGTTCAGAGAGATATTTCTTTCCTGTAAAAAATTTAGAGCTAGAACCACATTTCCTAAACCTTCTTTATGATGCGCATCAGAACCTATAGAATACCAGAAATCATCATCGAGGTAATTGAACCACCGATCCATGTAATTCCCATATCCTGTATTGCATTCGATAATAATTTCAAATTCACGAATTCTTTCAAGCACATAGTTAATTTTTGACTGAGAAACATGCGTAAAACGTGTATGAGCAAGGCCTACTTGGTATTCAGGGTGCTTTTTCTTAAAATTTAAGACCCGTTGAAATTTTTTCTCCCATTCAGATTGAGCAAATACATATTCAAACAGAATTAAGTCCCATTGAAATCCTTGAAGCGCATTGAAGGATGTAATTGAAGAAGTATCTACTTCTATTCCAATGAAGATCTTTACTCCAAGCGATTCGTGGTTTCTTATTTCTTCAAGAGTAAAATAATACTCTTTAAGTTCCATATCTGAAAGCGCTGGTTTCCAGGTGGAGTAATGATCAGTTATACATACTTCTTGGATTCCTCTTTCAGCAGCAGCTAGAATCATGTCTCGAGGGCTAAAGAAGCCGTCAGAAAATGACGTATGAACGTGGTAATCAATAATTCTCACAGGATCACCAGATTGGATAATTATATACCGTTTGTTACCTGCTGCTTTATCTTGGGAGTGCTTGTTAAGGATTAGCCTTGGATTTATTTATAATCTAATTTAAAAGCTGGTTCAGAGGCTTTTTTTATCAATATGTATGATCTATTTTAAAAGCAGAGTTCCATAAGTAAGTATTTTATCCTTTTAGAGGAGATGCTTGTTAAGGATAATTAGCTTACAATAGTTATATTCTGAGCACACCACGCAAATAACAATCTGTGCATTCGTTTTCGATGCTATAGTATGTTTAACTGGAGATGTAGAAAGTTACTAAAATAGCAATTCTGATTGACCCCAATAAAGGTGAATCAACAGAACGAATGTATCATGCGTTGAAAGGAATTTTGACAGAATGTGATGATCCAACAACACTTCCGCTCGAGATCTGGGTCGGGGATAGTTCCGAAATCTATCGGGGGGTCCACGGGTATCTACGGAGGTTGCATAACCTCGAGATTACTTTACCTTCAGTTGTAATATTCCCTGGTCATCCATTGCAAATTTCACCTCTAGCAGATTATATTCAAATGCCCACGCTTCTCAATACGTATCGGTTTAGAATCAAGGTTGTAGTCAAGCTTGGTAAGAAATGGCATTGGTTATCCAAGTGGTGCCGCAGGCTCCTAAGAAAACACTGGCCAATTGATCGGAAATATGGTTATATGGTTCTTGGGCCTCAATCGTCAGTTGGGAAGAAACTCCGTGCTAAAGAGTTAACTGACGAGCAGGCATATAAAGAAATAACAGAGAAGTGGAGAAAGTACTGGTCAATGATCTATCTTGAAGCAGGCTCTGGAAGGTTTGATGCTTCAATAGCTGGACGACTAGATTTAGTACACCGAGTTAAAAAATTTATTCTGGAAAAGAATGCTACCTTGATTACTGGTGGTGGTATTCGAACAAGAGAACACGTAGAAGATTTGGTTAAGGCAGGATCAGACCTTATTGTAGTTTCATCTGTGCTAGAACAATCAGAAAATCCCAAGGAGTTAATGGTACAATTTCTCGAAGCTGTTCGTGAAACAACGACGGAATCTTAGGAACCCTGAGTACAAATCTATTTAGCGTTTGAGAGTCTTGAGCTTTTTCAGAGTCTTTGATGATAAATTAACAATTATTGAAATTCTACTAAAATCCAATAACTTTTCGAACTCGGAAGTTTATAGCTCTAAAGAGTCAGTCTAACCTTCTCCCATATTCAAACAAGGTTCCTGCGTGATAAATATCTAATTGAACTTCGGACAGGGGATTGGTTTTCTTTAACCATTGATCCTTGGAAATATTGTTAATCTCTCCTGTTTCTAAATTGGCTTTAATAATATCTCCGGTTTCTAAATTCTCAGTCATAATTTGGGGCGCTATTATTAGAGGCATACCAGAATTAATTGCGTTTCGTTTATAGATTGCTCCAAAAGACTCACCAATGATCATTTGAACACCCAAAGCTCGAAAGCAATCAACAGCTTGCTGCCTACTACTTCCAGCACCGAAATTTTTTCCCACCACTAGAATATCACCTGATCTTGCCATTTTAGAGAATTCCTCCCATCCTTGGAGATTATCAAAAGCATATTGTCCCATTTCATTAATTTCAGTTATATGTAGATACTTATTATGAAAAATCATGTCTGTATCTATATCATCTATCGCTTTTCCCTTATTATCCTTGATTACAATAGCTCTTCCTTCAAGAAGTATTGTTTTTTTCATTTTTTTACCACTCATATTACTGTCATAATTCCGGTGCTGATATTTCTCCAGCTAAAGCAGATGCGGCAGCTGTTGCTGGAGAAGCTAAATATGTCTCTCCTGACCCTTGTTTTCCAGCAAAGTTTCGATTTCCAGTAGAAACTTGTACTTCACCTTTACCAGTCATCCCAATCTGACCTGCGGCGCACCCACCGCAGCCTGGGTTGGTTATGATTGCACCAGCCTCATGCAGAATATTAATAAGACTATTCTTTAATAATAGCCCAAAAACCTCTTTTGTAGCAGGAACAACCTTCATCATGACGTCTTTATGGACTTTTTTATCCTTAAGCATTTTTGAAACAATAGCAATGTCTTCATAACGACCATTGGTGCAGCTGGCTACAACAACGGAATCAACTGGTTTTCCAGTTACTTCAGCAACAGGT
Source organism: uncultured archaeon (assembly GCA_964485715.1). GTDB lineage: Archaea > Asgardarchaeota > Heimdallarchaeia > Hodarchaeales > Hodarchaeaceae > Hodarchaeum. The sequence goes on along the minus strand of CAZALJ010000014.1, from coordinate 9,435 downwards.
TTAACATTTGCTGGGGATGGTGGCAAGGCAATAAGTGGTTCAAGTCCTGTAAAATCGAACTTCAGTGTTTCAACATAATTTGCATTAGTATCTGCCTCATAAATTGAAAATTCACGACTGCTCCGTTCTTTACAGTATTGAATTACCTGTTCATCAGGAGGAATTAAACCGATGATCCCACCCATTTCGGTGACCATTGAAGCAAGAGTTATTCGCCCAGCCAAATTAAGGGATTCAACTGTGTTCCCATAGAATTCAATGGATTTTCCAAGAGCTCTTTTTGAACCAATCTGCTGAAGAACCCCTAGAGTAACGTCTTTAGCAAAAGCGTTTGGTGCAGGTTTACCCTCAATAGTTATGTTCATTGAATCGGGTACTTCAAACCAAGTTTTACCTGTCTTAAAAGTAAAAGCAATGTCCTGATCACCCATACCCTGACCAAAAGAACCAATTGCTCCTAGTAAATTTAAATGTGAATCTGTACCCACAACTGTGTCACCAGGAACAGCTAGCCCTTTTTCAATCATTACATGAGAACCAATACCCGCATCAACATCGTAAAGATTATCTCGGGCAAGATGCTTCCGAGCGAAAACTCGTGCAATATGTTGGTTCTCTGCGTAACCAATTGTTTTAGCTGGTACAACGCAGTCAAACGTGAAAAAGGTTTTCTTTGGATCGGCTATTTGTGATTCATTTGGATAATATTTCTGTAAATTTTTGATAACGTTAGCACCACCAAAATCTCGGGCAGAACGAACGTCTATTTCCATCCAAACGATATTACCTGATGCTACATCATCTGTTGTGTGATTCGTAATAATTTTTTCGATGATTGTTTTTCCCATCGGTTCACACACCCTTTTTATTGTTTGTTATGTGTAATAATATGATCAATATAATTAGTATGATCATAGCTCTCTTTGTCACAAAAGTATGAGAAATTACATACCTATATCAATATGGTTATAAAGGAATAGGTAGATCCTAGTTTGAATATTGTGTCTTGTCCATAAAAACAAACTAAAATTTAAGGTATTCCCTCCGTAAAGGATAAGGAGATAAGTAAAGTGACTTTAGATATCAGAGAGGATGTCAATCTTCATCACAAAGCTGAATTGGAGCTAACATGTCCATGGTGTCATACTCATACAATCACAACAAATATTAATCATAGAACACTTCGTCTGAGGTGCAGTGAGTGTAATATGGATGCTTTCGTTACTCGCATCCCCCAACATAAGAAATTGTCTGATTATATTTCTCGACGATTGATTTCGTGAAAGCTTAGTTATTTAGCAAGATTTTTTTTGAGTTATCATTTATTCTCTGCTAAAACTCTCACTATCTCCATCGCGATATTTTCTTCAAGAAAGAATTTTACGTGTGTTCTTATTTTATATAGATTAAGAGGAATTTAATAATGGCTGGACAGACACTAATCCAGAAAATCCTTGCTATAGCTGCAGGAAAGGAAGAAAAAGGGGCAGCAGAGAATGAGATAGTTTTTGTATCTCCCCATATGATTCTGAGCCATGACAATTCTGCTGCGATTTCAAAGACTTTTTATCAAATTACTGGAACTGATGGAAAAGTATGGGATCCAAATAAGATTTTCATTGATCTTGATCATGCTGTCCCCCCACCTGATTATAAGAAAGCAGAGAATCATAAAATTATTCGAGAGTTTGTAAAAAAACAAGGAATTAAGCATTTTTATGATTGTGGGACGGGTATATGTCATCAAGTTCTCCCTGAAAAAGGCCTAATCCCACCCAACGTTGTAATTCTCGGCTCTGATTCCCATACAACAACACATGGTGCATTTGGTGCTGCTGGTATACCAATAGGTCGTACCGAAACAGCGTCAGTATGGGCAATTGGGAAAACGTGGCTTAAAGTTCCTGAAACGTTAATTATATCCTTTGATAACTATTTACCTAAAGATGTGTATGCTAAAGACGTTATCTTAGATATTATCGGTCAGATTTCTGCCGATGGGGCAACATATAAATCCATTGAGTTTTATGGGAAAGCTGTTGGCAAGATGTCTATTAGTGATCGGATGACAATCAGCAATATGTCAGCAGAGGCAGGAGCTAAAGCTGGAATATTCCCAGTTGATAGTGTGACTGATGATTGGAACAAACAGTTTGATTTTCAATATGAAAGACTAGTAGCAGACGAGGACGTTAGTTACGAAAAGGAAATCACTTTAAATCTTGCAAATCTGACACCAAGGGTGGCACAACCTCACAAAGTTGATAATGTTATTCCTGTGGAAGATCTACCAAGAACTAAAATAGATCTCGCCCTCCTTGGCACTTGTACCAATGGTCGAATAGAGGATCTTCGAATTGCTTCAAAAGTTTTAGAGAACAGAAAAATTAATCCAAATGTAAGACTACTTGTATATCCTGCTTCAAGAAGCATACTTCATCATGCAATAAAAGAAGGGTTATTAGAAAATCTGATTGAAGCTGGAGGGCAAATTGGAATACCAGCATGTGGACCGTGTCTGGGAGAGTACGGCGGAACATTAGCTCCTGGTGAAACTGCTATTTCTACTGCTAATCGAAATTTTCGCGGAAGAATGGGAACCAGAGATGCAGAAATTTACCTAGCAAATCCTGCAGTGGTCGCCAAATCAGCAATTACAGGGTATATTACCAATGAGGAGGTTTGACAGCTATGAAATTTGAAGGAAAAATGTGGATTTTCCCTGATGATGACATTAATACCGACGTCATTTTTCCTGGGAAATATACTTATGAACCCCTGACTCCTGAACAAATGGTAGAACATGCTATGGAAGATTATGATCCCAACTTTGCAAAACAGGTTTCTAAAGGTGATATCATAGTTGCAGGAAAGAATTTCGGTTGCGGGAGTAGCCGTGAACAGGCAGTAATCTGCTTAGCAAAAGCTGGTGTAAGTTGCATTATCGCAAAATCCTTTGCACGAATCTATTACAGGAATGCCATCAACCAAGCCTTACCCCTTGTTATCTCTTCTGAATGCTCTGATTACGTCATTGGAAATAGGAACAAACTTGAAAAAGAAAGTATTTTTGTAGATTTTGATATAGGTGTCATTAAAATTCAGGATAAGGAATTTCAATTTCCCAAACTCGATAATCAGGCATTGGAAATTTTTAAAGTAGGGGGATTAGTTAAATATACACGAAAACGTTTAAGAGACCAATAAACTCGAATTAGTATTTTTTTTATTGCAATAAAAATACGATCCAGAAATAGAGATGATGTCTCATTTTTTCTCTTTTCTGGGTGTAATATCAATTAGTTCATACTCCCGAGACCCTATGCCTTGTGCATGGGCTGCAGCAAGCTGTGTCTCTGCAATAATCGGTCTCGATTCTGGATCCACCCAAAGACTAAATAGACCGAGTTTCAAGCTATCAGGTTCCATTGCTTCAGGAACAGGATCAATTTTTCCCTGGGGGAAATCTAACCCAGTTTCTGCTGGGGATTCAGGTATACCAGGTGCTTTTGTCACAAGATCAACACATGCTTGATCAATCGCGATTGGATCGTTTGAATAAAGAATCCCTAGATCAGGAACTAAAAGATTGCCACCTGCACTCATACAATCGCAATGACTCGTTATATCTATTGCAATATTAATATAACGAAGTCTATCTTTCCCATCACTGTTTATTCCTTTCACTACTCCAGCTGCGTTGTCCATCATTCGTTCTACTTGTTCAATACTAGGAATTCGACGCCTCACAGCGAAAATACGTTTTTCTTCTAACTCCTTAGGAGGAATTCCAAAATGGCACTTTGCAAAGCATAATGTACATGCAATACATTTGTCTGGGTCATGCACGATTTTCGTATTCTCATCTAAAGAAAGAGCTTGTGTTGGACAGATCCTAATACATTTCCCACACCCAGTACAATTCTCTGGTCTTTTGACATAGATATTCTGTCCACCACCCCAGTGAGCTCCACCCTTCCCCTCATTACCGACACAACCGATTCCCAATTGCTTAAGGGCACCTCCAAATCCTGCACCATCATGTCCCTTAAAGCGTGATACAATTAGGGTTTTATCCGCTATTCTTAAACCCATAGCCAATGCAATATCTTTAATGTACTTCCCTTTTTCGTTATGTACTCTGAAAACTTCTGTTCCTACTATACCATCGTCCATAACAACAGGAGCATTTAAGGCTCCAATGTTAAATCCGTGTTGGTTTGCTAAATATACAAATCCTGGACCATTCGACATGGTTGCTTCTTTGTGACGTTCATCCCAGAATAAACCAACTCCTTCACAAACCCAGGGTATTCCTCCAGCTTCGCGGACCAGATCCACAACTTTTCTAATGTACATTGGACGAAGATGTCGTGTTTGATTTCGACTTCCAAAGTGAGTCTTAATCGCAACTATTTCGCCTTCCTTTATCCAGTCCTTTAATCCTACCTCTTCATGTTTCCATAAGTGTTCTAAACGATCTATTAGTGAATCTCCCATTCCCATTTCTTTCGTATTAATCATATAGACTTTTGTTTTACTCATAAGCTTCACAACACAATTTTATTCAAATCTAAGCTAATTAGAAACTTGTATTTGCGCTGTTCATTTTAGATTTTATAATCATAGTTTAAGGTATCCAGTTGAGAAAAAAGAATATCAAAATAACCTAAAAACTCGTTCTGAAGAACTTGAAATGAAGACTAGAAAAGATAGAAGGAGAAAAAAGGATTGATGTTAAAATTATTCTTTAAGTTACACGATAAACATTAAAATTAGAAGTCTATATCTACATTTAAATTCATTTGTCAACTTGAATATCCTAGATTACTTAATAATTCGAAATATTTTTGGATGAAGTATATCTTTTAAATTACAGTCCTTTCAGGAAAGTCAAATCGAATGCCTCTCGACAAAAAAAAGTTAGATGCATTACTGGAAGAGATAAAACGCCTGGAAGAAAAACCTGTCAAGACACAGAGAGTAACCGTTCATCATACTCCGACTACAATCCATACATCTGTATCTCCAGTAAAAAGAGACTTTCTATTAATCACTGAGAAAAAAGCATATTTTCAGATTAATCATTATTATAAATTGGTCATGCTTTCTGTTGATGATACTGCTACAGCGTTGGAGATCTGGATAAAGGGCATTTTACCAATATTACTTATTCGTCATGGTCTTGATCGTGAGGAGTGGGAACGAATTAGTGATCTAGGGGATAATGATACTCAACTTGAAAAAGAATTAACCGAGGATTGGAAGAAGTTTTTTCAAGAAATCATTCAGGAAGGCCTTATTGACAAGGAAATATTAGTTTTAATCAATGAAGGCAAACAACGCGTTATGAAAATGCGAGGGGAACCACCACAGCTCCCTCAAGACAAGTAAAAACGGATAAAAAAGAAAAAATAGCTACTGGTAGGGTTTAATGGTCTGAATAACGTCTTCATAATCTATTCCTAGTTCTTTTACCTTCGCAATGGATGGACAACCTTGTTTACTCCATCCTCGGCGATCATAAACAGCATCTTGTAGCTTTGAATAACGCTCCTCACGGTATTTCCGTAAGATGGTCATTTTCTCTTTAGTACTTTTCCCCGAGGGGTCTTCACCAATCTCTTCGCTGATTTGTTTTTCGTACCTTTCAGCTCGACTTTCATATTCTTCCTCTGTAACTGGGCCCACTGCTCGATAAGGGAGATTGGAATCGGTCTCTCTAAGACCTTTACCCTGTCGAACATTGAGAATTCGCTGGAAATTATACACTCTTTCTGACATTTTAATGAGATCACCAGGCGTAGATTTTCTTCCTGTTACCCCACTGAAGTATTCTGAATACCACAGCACATGTTTTGGAATTTTTGCCCGAGCATTGGGTAATGTCAGTGGTTTTTGTGGGTTTTCGTTGTTGTCAGGTGGTACTATATCATTCCAAGGCAACTTACAAAGACCATTAAGACCAAACCATGTCCTCCAGAATGGAAACCATGCTAGAGCTTCAGCTTTATCCTCAAAAGTGGGAAGATTATTTCGTACCATATCTTCGAATATCAACCAAGCCTCATCATGCTGTGGTCCTTTCAAAGTTAAACCATACCCACCTTGTTGAGCTAAGGATTCTTTGGTAACATATTCTGAGAATTCCAACCCCTTGTGTTCCATACCAATATCCTGAACGAATTGTGGATCAGCACCATACCTCTCAGCAAAGATCTTTTTCATCTCTGCAATTCCTTGACCAACAACAAGTCCAAATCCTTCTCCACGAGACATCTGATGAATTAAGTTTAGTGCGGCGCTAGCGTTTCCAAACTTTAATTCAAGACCACCAGTGATCGTTTCGTTTAGGATCCCTGCTTCAAAACATTCCATAACAAATGCAATCCCTGTTCCGACTGAAATTGTATCTAGCCCGTATGTATCGCAGTAGAAATTTGTTTCTAGTATCCATTTAGGTTCCCAGACACCCCAGTTACTTCCACATCCAGCAATAGTTTCATATTCTGGTCCATCTACATTCACAACATGTCCTTTGAATGGCCCTGTAAGTACCTTATGTCCCTTGGATATGTGACTACATGCAACTGTACAACCGACCCAACACCCATCAGTTCCTTTCCCTGTATCTGTATAGACCTTCCGCATTATTTCACGGGTGTAAGGAAATTTTTCACCCTTTAACTCCTTGTGGGCACCAAAACGGAAATTTTCAGTAGGCAACAAGTCAAAATCATTCATTATTTCTGGGAGATGGCCAGTTCCTACCACTCGCATCTCATTCTGCTTTGGGTCATTTTCTATAATCTCCAATCTATGAAGTTTACCGGCTTCTTTAGCAACTTCAAAATCCGCTGGATTATTTAATTTAGCATCAACTTTAGGAGAGCGACATACCAGGGCTTTTATGCGCTTGTTTCTAAAAACGGTTCCGATTCCTCCTCTCCCAGCTTGTTTGTAACTAGCCCACTGCCGCTTTTTATTATACCATGAAAAGTTGAGGCAACCCCACTTGGTATATTTCGCACCGTTCCCAGTCGAAACAACACTTACACGAAGTTTTTCCTTGTCAGTTGAATCTACAGCGTATTTTTCAGTAAGTTGTTGAGTCAGGAGATGTGCTTCATCAGGAATATCTTCTGCTTCTTCAATACGGACTATCCCTTCATCACCATTGATAAAGATAACAACAGCTTTTTCGGCTTTGCCCTGTATTTCAATTGCATCAAAACCTGAGAATTTAGCGTATGGACCATAGTATCCTCCGACGTTACTGTCAATCACAATTCCTGTTAAAGGGGATATTGTCGTAACAATAGACTTACCTGACCCTGGATAATATGTGCTTCCTCCGAGGGGACCAGAAGCAATACATATCTCGTTCTCAGGATCATCCCATTTCACAGGCCGCTTCGGTAAACCATGCCACATTAGGTATAGATCGAATCCCTTTCCTCCAATGAAATTCTCTTTCATTTCATCGGTAACAGGCTTAATCTTTATTCCATTATTTGTCAAGTTTATGTAGAGTGTTCTATTTGCATAACCTTTTTCTACTGGTTTCAATTCATAAGAAAACTCTGATAGGATGGCCATGATTGTTTTCCTCCATTACAGACATGATAACGATGGATACTAGGAGCAGAGAGCGTTCAAACAACCGATTTAAATAAAACTATATTAATTTGATTCTTTGAGGATAAATCGTAAAATGAGTAAGACCCAAAGACATCGGAATGAACTGAAACTTCTCTTTTCCGAACTCATTCAAACAACCGATGAAAAGGAGTTAACGGAATACCTGTTGTCAAACAGTAATCTTCCTGGTCGTAGAGCAAATTTAGAGCTTGCAAAAGCGTTTACAATGGTAATAGAAGAAAACTGGGAGAAGGATAATGAACTTTTATGGAAGTATATCATGTCGTTAATTACCATCACTCCTGTTCAAGCTCCTGTAAATGACCCTCAAGAATTCCCCCCGTTCTGCGCAACGTGGGCTCTTGGTTCTATTGGAGCGATTTCAGAGGTTCATTACAAGGACTCTGTACATCATTTGAAAGAATTAGCGAAGGATCCACGTTGGCGTATACGAGAAGCAGTTGCTAAGGGAATTCAAAAACTTATTGGAGCTGAAGGTTTTAAGATGTTAGAAGAACTAAAGACCTGGATTTTTAAGGATCAATGGCTTACAATGAGAGCTGTAGTTACAGGAGTAGCTGAACCAAACTTACTACAAGATAACCAGACTGCGAGGCAAGCATTAGAATTACACAAAGAAATTCTTGACGAAGTAAAGAATTGCAAAAATAGAAAGTCTGAAGAATTCAAAGTATTGCGGAAGGGATTGGCGTACTCTTTAAGTGTGGTTGTACAAGCTATCCCGAAGGATGGTTTTCAATATTTAGAAGAGTTGATAGCTTATAAAGATAAAGACGTATCTTGGATTCTTAAACAGAATCTAAACAAGAATAGACTGACTAAAAACTATCCCTCACAAGTAAAAGCAATAAATAAGCTTTTGCAATAGCTAAATCGAAATTGTATCAATTAGGGGTGATGTACGCCTCCACCCACAGGTGGAACACATGTAATATTGTCACCGTCCCTAACTTTCTCGTCAAGTCCGTTTAATGATTCTATATCTCTTCCATTTAGAAGTATATGAAAATGACTCTTAATTCTTCCCGTATCTTGATGAACTATATGCTCCAATACGGATTTTCTGAGCTGGGTCTCTAAAGCGATCAATACTTCTCGAACAGAAGTTCCTTCTACATAAAAGACTTTACCTCCAGCCCAGCGTTCAAGGGGGCCATAGAAAGTGACAGTTACAGTCATGGTCAAGTCCTCTAACTCTGGGCTGTTAAAAAGAGTGGCTGTTAAGCCATTTTCTTTACAACTTCTTTTGCTACTTCCAATGTAGTATTAGAACCACCCATATCGTAGGTCCTAACTTCTCCTTCCTTGATCACAGTTGAAATTCCCTGTTCGATATTTTTCGCAATTTCCAGAAGAGATGGATCACCTTTTGCTCCAAGCCATTCTAGCATTAGTTTACCAGATAAGAGAGCAGCTGTAGGATTAACCTTGTACTGTCCTGCATACTTAGGGGCAGAGCCATGAGTGGGTTCAAAGAGTCCATAAATGTCTCCATTGGTTGATGCACTTGAAGCAAATCCTAATCCTCCAACTAATTGTGCCGAAAGATCACTTATAATATCACCAAACATATTTGTGGTCACCATAACCCCATAATCTTGAGGATTTTTAATTAACCACATACATATCGCATCTATGTTTGTCTCCCACATTTCTATTTCGGGAAAATCTTTAGCAACCTCAAAAGCAATTCTTCGAAACATACCACACGTTTGTCGAATAACATTTGCTTTATGTATCACAGTTACTGTAGGATATCCAAATTTATTAGCA
>CAZALJ010000013.1:0-15105 GCA_964485715.1 uncultured archaeon | reverse complement strand
TCCCAAAATGCCTTTTCTACATAACTCATTGGTTATTCCTCAATTGTTTTCAATAAACAACACAATTAAAAGAAAAAAAAGAGAAATTTAAAAATTCCTTCGAACCCCTGAATATTTATTGCAACTGTAAGAAAATCTGCAATGACTGAATACCTTCAACGAAGTGAATGGTTGTGGATTTAAGTAGATTAACTGATGAAGTAGATAAGTTTATTCAAACTCATGGAGGTTATTGGGACACTCCTTGGCTTCTAGCAGCCATAACAGAGGAATTAGGAGAATTGTCTCGTACTTTACAAGTATATTCAGGAATTCGAGATACAAAGGATTCAATGCAGAAAAAATCTATAGGAATGCTCATTGAAGAGGAATGTGGCGATCTTTTCTTTGCGTTAATCTGTTTAACTAATTTTTTCGGTATAGACCTAGAAACAGCTTTGATCAAGACTTTAGGCAAATATAATTCGCGACGTGAATTTAAATGAAGAATGGGCATTAAGGAGGTAGAATAACACAATTTAAAGCTTATTCCTCCCGAAGAAAATACCGCAAGCTTTAATTATTTATTAAGATTCAGTATCAAATCCAAATAGACACAAAAATTATTCAAATAGGATGATTATATATGGCAAGTAAAATAAAAATTATTGTTGGAATATTCATCATACTGATAGGATTTCCAATCTTCATTGGTGGCTCAGCGATTCTTTTAATTACTCCTATTTTTACAGATAGCCAAGGATATTTCATGTCACAGAAATTCCATGTAGACAGAGATGGTGTTGCAGCAATACGATTAGATATTCCTCTAGAAGATGTTGAAATTGATGCGCCGATCGAACCTTCAAGACTCGTAACGGTCAAACTCGAAACCCACGGCGAGACTGCTAGTGAGAAAGTCTTTGTAGGATTGACAGAAAAGGACGAAGTCGATAAAGTTCTAACTTCAAATGTTTCCTACATCCAAATTACTAATCTAGAGTTTTCATCTGAATGGGGATTAGATGATGGTAAAAAAAATCCAATAGAATTGGTGCCTGTAGAAAATACGTCTTCTTTTGATATTCCTCAAATTGACGCGGTTACATGGATAGCTGGCACTGGTGATACCTTTAACAGGTTTATATGGTCTCCAAAAAAATCAGAACTGGGTGGTGATCTCACTTTAATCTTAATGAACGCTGATCTTGGAGCATCTAATAGTGTTGACATTACATTTAGTGTTGGAGCAAAGATCCCTATAATAAATGTCATCGGATGGATACTCCTCGTATTTGGTGGATTGTTCACCTTATTAGGCGTTATTCTTCTATGGAGTGGATTAAGGACAAAAAAGCCGCGAGCTGATCGTGTACGATACTACCAAGGAGCTCCTACAGCAAGAGTTGATGCTGTCGCCAGACCTGCTCCTAAATTTCACCTTCAATGCTCTAATTGTGGTTCGTTAAATGAACCAGATAGTACCTTTTGTTCGAAATGTGGTGAGGTTCTCCTCTCTGAGGATCGAAAAACTGTTGATGATATTGTCAAAGAAAAACAAGTAGAAATTTACGAACCCACTGGAGATAAACTAGTTGTAGCAGAAGGGTGGCCTCGTTTTTGGGCATGGTTAATTGACTTTTTCATTGTTAGTGCTATCACTAGCTCACTGAGTTCGTTGATATTCCTCGTTCTTGGTGACTGGAGTTTATGGGAATTTGGTGTTTGGAACCCATCCCAGTGGCTAGTTAGCTTAGGGCCTTCTACACTAATCTTCTTTGTGTATTGTATTCTAATGGAATATAACTACGGTCAAACTCTTGGAAAGATGGTTCTTAATCTTGAGATAGTCTCAGAACGCACTGGTGACCGCCCTACTATGGGAGAGATCGCCATCTCCGCGTTAGGAAAATCCTTCTTCCTACCGTTGGACGTCATTTTGGGCTGGATTGCAAAAGATGAGAATCAAATTCCAAACCTTGAGCAACGATTGACCCAAAAATGGGCTCGAACTGTTGTTATACAACAGCAGAAGAAAAAAGAAGAATCTGCTCTATTTGTTTCAGGTAGGGTCTAGGAAAACTCCCTACCTCCTTTTTTCCTTTTTTATTTTGATATCTTAAGACTTAATTCAAGTGCTTTTCTGTTGTACCTGTTTCCCCAAATAATTTGGTCTTTTAATTTTCTCTTCAGTCATAAGTACTTCATGTGACTCTCTTAATACCCGTTGATAGTCATCGAATGTTAGCAATGAGAGAGCTTCTTCAAAAGTAGCCCAGCGCCAGCTAACATGTTCTGTAGAAAGTTTAATTTCTTTAGAAAAAAACCTAACTAAGAAAAAAACCACTTTTTTAACAATCGTTTTTGGACCTCTTTTGGGAAAATAGATCGAATCACTGATTAGTCTTTTAACGATTTTAAAGTTTGATTGCCCCGTTTCTTCACGAATCTCGCGAATAGCAGTCTGTTCGTAAGATTCACCTTTATTTTGACGCCCTTTAGGGAATGCCCAGTACTTGAAAGGACCATGATGTTGTACTAAAAGATATAAGAGCCTTTTTTTTCCTTTTTCCTTAACATTAAGGTAAACAGGCACCCCACCACAAGAAATTTCATCAAAAGGTGGAAGGGATTCCAGTCTAGAGGTCATTAATTAACACTTCTCGTTAATATAACTAAAAGTATCTAATAATTATATTATTACTAAACATGTTTTAATTTTTAATGATTGTCTATAATGAATATTTTATTTCCTTTATTCAGTATCAGGTGAATTGATAAAGAAATTATTTAAAACTAATTTTTCTATTTCGGAAGTTGATTAAAAGATATTAAAGAAATGTAAAGGAATAAAATATGATCTGGAGATAGATCTTTGGAAGAAAAGGACATCATTAAATTTCGTGTGATTCTTAAACAAGAGGATCCATCGACTGACATTAAAAATGTTAAGGGAATACTAACATTCCAGAAGAATATGATGAATTTTCTTCCACAGATCCTTGATCCAAACCTAGAAAGAACATATGCTACACATGATCTGACAAGAGCAACATTAGTTACAGTGCGCGAGTGGGTCAAAAAAAAAGAAATTGTGTTACTACAATTTACAAAAAAGCATGTATCAGTATCTGCATATTTTGAACCCATTGATGTATCACCTGATTACCTTTTACAAGAAATCCTGAAGTTTCAGAAGAGTATTGCGAAAGGACCTTTTTCCGGTGTGGTAGGATCCTGGATTGAAAAGATTGGAGTAGAAAGTCAAAAGATTGTGCGTGAATTTGGTGCAATGATTCAGTCTTCTTCTCAAGAAATTACACAAGCAATAGATCAAACGAGGCAATTCATTAGAGAAGCAATAGAGACAGCAAATCTCTTGGAATCCATTGATGTGGATACGGAAGGAAAAGGTAAAACAATTAATTTAGAGGTTACTGATATCGATGAAATCCTCAAGAGATCTCTTGCATCCGAAAAAATTGAAGCAATGATTTCAGGTCTGATCGCTAAAGGATTAATATCTGCAAAAGACCAAAAATTCCAGGAAGCATTGGATGCTTTAAAGATTGCTCGTGAAGCTGCAAAGAGTGAAAACATGAAAGAATATACTGAAATTGCTGATGAAAATATAAAACAAATCGAATCTGCTGACACTCCAGAATCTTTAGATCCAAAACTCAGTGAAAAAGCCCTAAAATATGCTAATGAGGCTCGTGATATTGTAGCAGAATGGGAAGCGTCAAAAAATAATGACGAAAATGATGAATCGGACTAGATGGATCATAATTTTTGGGATTATTGTTTGGAACTCTTCCATCACTACTCCTCTCTTGGTTGTAAGTTATGCGTATTCCTCACCAATGTATGAAACATTAAAAAAGTCTAATTTTAAGTTTAATAGTTCCCAAGCTTATGATATTATCCTAAAACAAGTCGATTTTGGACCACGCTACCCCGGTTCTGAAGGAATTGAAGAAACTAGGCATTTAATTGCTTCAGAGCTCCTTCCAACTCAGAAATGGCGTATTACCTACCAAAATTTTTCAAAAAAATGGATAGATAACCAGAATGTTACCCTAGTAAATATTATTTGTGAACCTTTTGGCCATGATTCAATGCAACCATCTTTTCTATTATTAGCACATTATGATACACGATTATGGGCTACTAATGATCCTGATCCTGTAAAACGAAAGCAACCTGTTCTTGGTGCAAATGATGGCGCCTCAGGAGTGGCAGTGGTATTAGAACTTGGAAGAGTGTTACTTGAAGACTATAATATCACTAATTTTCAACTTGTTTTTTTTGATGGTGAAGATCAAGGAAATATATGGGGGTGGGACTGGCTAGTCGGATCTCGATTTTATGTTAAGTCACAAGAATTTAGGAGTCAAAATTTGTCGTTTGCAATTCTACTTGATATGGTTGCAGGAACAAATGCCACATTTAAACGAGAGGGATATTCTGACCAATATGCAAGTGAGCTTGTGACCCAGATTTGGAATGAAGCAGATGCATTGGGTTTCAGTAATTATTTTGTTAATCAATCTGGAAACCGTATAATAGATGATCATCTTCCTCTCTGTCAGGAAAAGGTTCCAGCTATCGACATTATTGACGATTTCATTAAACGATTCAAGCCATGGCATACAAGTTTTGACAACTTGACTTTTATTGACGCTAAAACCGTAGATGCTGTAGGACAGACCCTTGAATCGGCATTGTTTCGACTTGCAACCACGACAGGGTGGTTATCGAACCTTTCAACTATCAATTTTCATACTCCAGTCATAATTTTTGATTTACTGACTGTTTTTATTCTGTTATCAATAGAAATCATACATTTTAAGAGAAAAAATTCAAAAAATCAGATTTTTTCATCCTTTAGAGCAAAGTAGTGCATTAACTATTATACAAGATACAACACCAAAGTTACTTCAGGAATTCAGAAAGTGACAAAGTATTTATTTTGTGCCTCAAAACAAACAAATCACAGTTAGAGTGGACAATTATGGCTCCGACTAAAGAACTGAATACACAATTAACGTTTAGGCCTCTTACAGTGGATGACATTGATACTATCGTAAGAATTGATGAACAAATTCTCCGACGAAAACGGTCTGAGTTATTTCATAAACAGTTACGTGAGCAAATTGAAAAACATGGCGAAGAAAGTTTTGGTGCACTTACATCTGATAAAAAACTCATAGGATATCTCGTTGCTGAAACCGTAGTTTACATATATGGAACCGATGACCTTAGTGCCTGGATTATTTTGCTTGGTGTTGATCCCGCTTATCAGGACCAAGGAGTAGGAACAGCTCTAATAAAACAAGCAATTAATTATTTTAATCAAAAAGGAATCAAAATGATTCGTACCATCTGTGCGTGGAATTGGGGTGATTTAGTCGAATTCTTTAGCTCTGTCGGATTCAACCTCTCCACTTACTTGACATTGGAACTAGATATCGGATAAAATCCATAGGAGCATGAAAATCTTGAGTGAGCTCATCCGTCAAAGTAAATTTGAAGTGTATGGCGAAGAAATGTTGGAAAAAGAAGTAAAAAAGAGCGGGAATAGCGGTCGGGTATATTTACCCCCATCGTGGATAGGGAAGCGTGTAAAAATTATTCGGATGGATTAACGCTTCATATACTAATTTAAGGACGTTATAGTCTTTCCTTTAAGCATTCTCTTTAACGGAGCACCATAAAGACACTTGGTCACTCTATAAACTGAGGATTCTCAGTTTAGCACCAACTCACCCACCCATTCTTTATGATCACTATATCTCATTGAACCATTCCTTGTCCAATGTTTACTGCATTTGAATATCCGTTTGAGATATTTTATGTTTTTTCCCTTTCTTTTTCTGCAAAGCTTCAGTATTATCCCGAAGTTCGGATATCATGACCCCTGATTCCTTATATAAACTAATAACTTGCTCTAGTTCGAAGTAAAGGTCATTTTCAACCCACTTATACTTTCGGTATTTATACAGTGAGATATTGCCGATTCTAGATTCAATAGCAGGAATTTCATTCTGAAGGAGAGTATTGATTTCTTTAGCTTTTAAGCTAGCAAGTTTTCCAAAATTTTCTGAAACAAAAACTTTGCAACTTTCAAGCTCAGTTTTAATCTTCCCCAATTCATCCTGGTATTCTGTAATGATTGGATTTTTGAACTCTTTCACCTTTTTGGCTATAATCTCATTATCAACATTGAACAAATAGTCATCATAGTATTGAATGGCGACTAAAATATCACCCTGAGCAGATTTCCCAATTTCTGAGACGATAACTTCAGATGGTAATTGTTTCAGCGCCCAAATTACTTTTCCTTGAACATTTACGTCCCTATCTTTGGCTGTACGTAATAAAGGAAGAGCTGAATCACCTTGCCTGATTTTTCCTAATGCCTCTGCAGATTTTCCACGAGTTCCACTATCATTATCCTTCAGAGCCTTAATCAATACGGGAACAGCTCTAGCATCTTTCAATTCACCAAGACTCCAGCACATTTCTCGCCGAGCATATTCCTCTGGTTCCTTCTCAAGGGCTTTTATCAAAGGATCCACAGCACTAAAAACACGAATCAACCCTAGAGCATGTGCTGCATTCTCTCGTGTCTCAGGACTCTCATTATCACTCAGTGCTTTTATAAGATCAGAGCCTGCCTCCTTAGCTACATCTCTCATTTCCCCTAGTTGTTTAGCAACCATGGCGCGAAAGTCTGGATCCTCATCTGACTCTAAATATCTAATTAAAGGGTTAACAGTTGTTTTATTTGCGATTTCACCGAGAGCTTCAACAGCACCAAATCTTACAGACCAATAATCAATAGAAGGATTTAATGCAGCAAGTATTTTCGGGATAGCCATTTGAGGATCGCTTTTCCCTAAGCTAACTAGTTGATTGACTGCTGATGCCCGAATAAGTAATTGATGACTCTCTAATGCTCGCAACATGACGTCACACAGAGCGTCAGGAGGCAGTTCTTGGTCGTCAGGTATCTGCATGATTTTTCGAATTGCTGGGTCAATTTCTTCCTCTTTATCTGGGGTCACAGTCATTACTCCTTAAGTAAACATATCTCTTAATTCAAACAATAATTAAATAGTATTAAACTATTCGCTAAATAAATCATACCTCAAACAAGGGACATTTCCAACTATAATTGAAAAGCAGGTGGAGACTTTTTAAAGACTCTGATTTTGAAACTAGTTCAAATAATATCTTTTATAAAAACAATAATGAAAGACCTTAAGTTTTTAGCCAATCCGAACCTCAACTATTTGTTGTTTCGTCCGTAAGTTTGAGGACAGAAAACGTCCTTCTACTGAAGATAACTCCATCATTAGAGGGTTGTTTGTCCAAGCACAACGAATTGAGGCTCCTTCAAAAACTCGTTCTGTAATCTCAGGATTTCCTCTTACTATGACTGGATCTTGAAACTCTAATCCACTTTCACCTTTTTTTATACGGAGGAAAAAGACTGACAGCGCAATACCTCGTTTCATCATGCTAGATACATTTTCTTCTACTTCGATGGCTTGATTTTCCACATTCCAAGAAATCCGAGCACGAATTCGTCTTGGTTCAGGTTGTTCAATATTTAATAATCGCATACCGGTAATAAAGAAGCCTGTTCTATTCCTACCATCTTCATCTTTCAATCCTTTCACATTGAGATGACTTTCGACGTCAATTATGGGGTAAAGTTCGATTTTTTTCACTTCATCAATCCTAGTCATTCTCATTACATTCCTTTGATTCATTTTCATTTGGTCAAATCTTTGCCTTCAAGAAGGATTCAACATGATCTAGGGCTTCCCTCATTATTGTAACTTCGGGAAGTATAACAGATCGGAAATGTCCTTTTCCAAGCTCGCCAAAACCACTTCCAAATACAAAAAGTACGCCTGTTTCTCGAAGAAGATCTATTACGAAACGACGGTCGTCAATGTCTATTTCAATCCGAGGGAAAGCATAAAAAGCCCCCTTTGGTGAAACAACAGATAATCCACTCATCTCATTTATTCTCTTTGAAAAGTAATCCGCACGTTCTTTTAGTTTTTTAATGACCGCAGGTAGAAAATCCATCTTTTTGTTGAGGATTTTACTTACTGCCACTTGTACTGGACTATTTGCACATAATCGAATCCGGGATTGTTTGGCCAATGCTTCCCAAAATTCTGAATATTTGTCCAGCTCATCCCTTAAGATTGCCCATCCCAACCGCCATCCTGGTGAAAGTAATGTTTTTGAAATACCATTTAACACTAGAACGGGTATGTCTGTCAATGAAGCTGTTGATTGATAATTTCTCTTGAAAGTTAATAAGTCGTAGATTTCATCAGAGATAAGAAGGAGATTGTATTCACCAGCAAGGTCTGCAATTTTTTTCACAACCTTTTGCGAATAAACTGCTCCAGTGGGATTATTGGGATTAATCATTATGATCGCTTGGGTTTTTTTAGTAATTTTTCTTCGTATATCTTCAACATCAGGTTGCCAATCTTCTGTTTCCTGTGTGTGATACTCGACTGGTATTACATTATGATAATTAAAATATGATAGATATGGAGGATAAGCAGGAGAAGGAATTAATACTTCAGTTCCAGCTTTAAGACTACCAGAAATGAACGAGATCGCTTCTGATACCCCTGCTGTAACTAGAACCTTGTTAGGATCGAGATTTGTCCCCCAAAGCCTTTTATGTCTTTTAACAATTTCATTGCGTAAGGTAGGATCCCCTGCTGAATTGCTATAATAATTAGCTTTGTCTTTTACAATTGCTTCTGACAATGCTTGTTTCAAAAAATCAGGAGTATCAAAGTCGAATTTGTCAGGATCTCCAATGTTAAAGTAATAGAGCTTTTTTCCCTTTTCTTCCACTTCTTTAGCTAAAAGTACAATATCACGAATGGCATATTTAATGCTAGTAACATTAGGAGAGAGTTCCATAAATGTACCTTCTTTAGATGCGGGCATACTCTTATCTGTGTTTAATGAAGAAGAATTACTTTATGAGAATAGTAAAGGCTTTTTAATTGGGTTGTTTAATCAACATTTACTTAAACTCTTCTATTTCTCTAGACTTATTTCTTCTGAAATAGGGAATTGTAATTTTAAACTTTAACAGAGTACATCTCTCTTTTTCCTTGGGTCATCCGCATTTTAGTAGCTTAGAAGAGTGAAAACTGAATCTATGATAAAAGAAAACGATGTTTGTTTTATATTCAGTGATTACCTTCGTTAAAGTGCCACAGAGGGCATATTTAAAGATTTTGTCGGCTAGAAATAATTCAAACTCAAACATTATCCATTACTTAAAGAAAAATTGATTTTTCTTTTGCAAGCCTTTTTTAATTTTTAAAAATGTTGAATGATTAATTTGCATTAACGCTCAAGGAAGGTAATCTTTGTGAGCACCGACGTAGAATCCTTATCTGTACTTATTGCTTCTATTGTAGATCTTGGGGCTAAAATATGTGTTTTATCAGACATTTCAGGGTTACCCATTGTCACCCGCTCGAAAATAGACACAGAAGATGTCGAAATCGCACTTAGTGCTCTCAGTAGTCTCGTTATTTCAACGGGAGACACAATTGCCCGAGAGTTAGAAGGAAATTTCGTAAATATGTCCGTTCGAACGAGTGGGGGTCTGCTTCTCTCTACGGTAATCGATTCAAACCCTAAAGTGGTACTTACAGCCATTGTTGACGAGAATCTTGAGACTACAATCATCCACGAAATGAGTCGTCTTCAACCAATAATCTCCAACGCTATTGAGGGGGTGGCCATTGAAATAAAAGAACGTGAAAAACTGCAAGCTCCAAATAAACGAAAAATATTCACTTTTTTTGATTCGTTTTCCCATAAAGTTAACCAAGCAGTGTCTCCCAACAATTTGGTGAGTATTATTCAAGCAGCTAAAGATGATCTTTTTACATTAGTTAATTCAGGAACAATATCATATGAAATGAATCAATTCGCTCTTAGATTAGAAAAACAAATTCGATACAAATCTATCAGTCCAGAAATTCTATCGAAAATCAAGGAAGCAATCAATAAAGCGGTAGAAGATTGGAAAAGAAGGCTATTACAAGAATAAATCCTTTCTACTCAGCTGTTTATTGATTAAACGTTCTTTTTCATTCTCATTCACCAATGAATTAATTTACTTGACAGTGATCATCTATATATTTAAGATTTTTAATGTATAAATCCTTTATTTGTAAATTCCAGCAAAAAAAGGAATTCCAATTTGATACCAGATAACGACACGCATCTACAAACTCAAAAGAAGTATTTAAGTAAGATTTAAGTTATATCTAGGTGTTATTTTTCCAGAGCTGACAGGTAATTAATTAATTAGTGTCCAACTACAATATACCTCTAGCAACTTTCATACTTGAAAATTGCTTTTTTGTATCCCGTCATCTCATGCCTCGGATATCACTAGGTCTTACCTCATCCACGACCTGAAAGTGCCTCATGTGATATCACATTCACATTCTTTCAAGTTAATGCCTCATGTTAGGGTACCTACCTGTCAAAGTAAAAAACGGTAAGAAGGGCTCTATTTTAGTAAAAACAAGAATATTTCAAACGGGAAAACTTATAATATTGGATAAGTTAGACTTATACAGAAAGGAAAGGTTTCAGTTCGCTTAACTTTTCTTATGGTTATTGCAAACTGCCTTTTCTTTTCACCTTTTCTCCCCGATCAAATTTCTCCATGTTTTATTTGATTCCTATCATTTTTAGCTATGGTTAGTTTTTGTATTATCAATTGTCATGGTTGTGTAGAAGCAACCCAGCAAAAAATTTTTAGTCGGCTTCTTTCCTTTCAAACTACTATTTTTGGGGATTTTATCAATTTAACAAAACGACGAAAAAAATGGAAATGATAGTTAAAGGTGATAAAATCCTAATAAAACTTGAAAATAAGAATAGAAAGGATGATTCTAGGAAAAAACGAGAAAAAAACGAGGGGGTTACGAAAAAACCTATTCCGCTGAAAGGCCTATTAAAAAATTCATGATTGAACTAGCATTATCGGCACTTTCACGCTGGATCCCACAATTCGCACAAACTGAGTACGTTAAGCTAAGACTTTTACCCCAGTAATTAATGTTGTAAGTACCTTGCCAGAACTTCCCTCCACATTCACAATCATCATCAGGACTCTCCATTATATAAGTTTCCACTTGTCGTACCTGACCAACTAACTTACGAAGATAAATACTAGGATTACTTATTTTGTGAATACTTTCAGGATCGAATCTTGTTTCTAAAAAAGTAATTTCCGTTATATGGGGATATTGAGTTGTATAATCTATCTGTAGCAACTCTGGTGTCAAAATTCCATTTGTTACAAATATAAAGTGAATATCCTCTAAATTTCCGCCTTGAATTCGTGTTAAACTATCATTTAGAGCCACGTCTCCTGGAAAGTGAGCTACTAATTCATCAGATTCTACAGATTTCACGAATGTTTTTCTACTATTTGGATCTAATGTGAAAATGTCGGCTATTTCTCCATTTACTAATGGGAGAAGAGGCTTGATGTCATTTCGCGAGGCCAAAGGGGTGGTCGTTCGTGATAATGCATGATGAGCAATCCGATGACTATTCGTTTTTAAATAATCAATGATCACTCTGAGATACAGAAATCGTTTACGATCAGAGGAAGTACTTCTAGCTTCAAACATTTATATTAGCTCCTTCTGCTCATTCATGGAAACCTTCGACATTTTGACTTTTCAACATTTGTTTTTAGTTTACACCTTTAGTTATGTCCTCTATAAGTACTTAAATAAGAAGACAAACCTTGTTCTAATACTCTCTAGCAAATGTTTGAATTATCTGAAACTATTTGGGTTTTTTCATGTCATTATCACATTCTTCAAAGCGAATATTAGTGGTTGGCAGAGAAGTTGGCCCCATAATACAGTTGCTTAAACAAAAGATTCCTGAGGTATCAATAGGAGCAGTTGATTTATTAGGAAACGAAGAAACACGATTTTATGCTGATTGGAAATTCTCTGTCGAAAAACAAACTCCTAATATGTCGATTTTTCGTTCTAAACATCGTACAATTCTCGATCTTCTTTATGAGCTTACCCGAGTAATGTTAGAAGATTTTGAATTCGATCTACTCATTCCTCTGACTCCATTTCAAACGAAACCAGAGTATCTTCACCAATTATCACAGGAGGTACAGGTTCTAGTTTCAAATAATCGAACGCTAGAACAAGTAGTATCTCCTTATTCCTTTTTAACAATGATTTCTACTAATTTTCCTGGAAAACTTCCCTCTCCAGTTTCTTTTTCTGTTTTATCTGAAGTTCCCTCTGCTAAATTTCCTTTAGCATTCGTGTCTGACGATAAAATTAATTTTTTTTCTACCAAAGCGTCTCTAACTTCTAAAAGGATATCTAGAGAGACTGGGTTTCTTTTTCCTTTTTCTCAAGTTCATTGTGGGTTTTTCATTAGCTCTCGCAGTTCCTTAAGCTTTCTTGGGCTACAAACTCTCCAACCTCCCTATAACCACAAAATATTTCCTAATAACCTTGAGAAAAATGCCCTACTCCCTTTTTCCTTACCATCAGGCTTTTCACAAGAAATAGTCGTCTCATTTCTCTCTAAAATTATAACTCAACTTAACCTTATTGGTATAATTACCATGTACTTTGTAATATCAAAAGATCGTATCTTTCCCATCTCGTGTAGTGCATTACCTGATGAAAATTTCGACCTTTGGGAAAGCCGGTCGTCGCAATCGCTTATTCAATTTCTCTTATCTGCTAAACATAAGAAGAAACATATCATAATTTCCTCAAACTTCGCGTTTAAACTTCCCATTTATTCTCCACGTCCTATTTCAGTTCCTTCCTTTCCAAAAACACTTGCTAGCCAACGAAACTTACCTAGGGTGATTTCTCACCCTGAATACCCACTTTGCACCATTTCAGGAACGAGCTCCTCATCCTCGAGCACGCATCGCCTACTTCAGCAGAAAAAAAGGGAAATTCTGAAAATCCTTCATTCTAATTCTTAGTTCCCCGTCTCGGCCTCTCCTGTAAATCCAATATTTTAGAGTCATTTTTGGTAATTATTCCAGATGATAATGTCCCAAAAACGTATGAAATAATCATAGAATCCTCTACTAATCGTTTTAAGGCAAAAGAAAATCGAAACCTTTAATAATCATATTTTTTCCAAGACGCATAGTGAGAAACTGTGGTTGGAACTGATTCAGCCGTTAATTTCGCAAAAGATGCGTTCAAAAAATGTAGTCCTGAACTCGCTTTCCGATTCTTTGGAAGTAATGGAAAAGTAATGGCAACAATCTCGAATTTACCAGAATTAATCTCAATATTACCAGAAATTCCAGCCACAATTGCGCAATTTCACATTTTTCGTGAAACACTACAAGATCTTTTCGATCCAAAACAACTTGATGGTCCAGTAGTACGCTCAGACCTTGCTTTATGGATCAACTATGTTCTAGGTGATGCAGAACTTTCTCGTAGAGTATATGAAATTGGAAAAGCGGAATCTAACAATCCAGAAATTCTTAAGCAGCGGATTATTGAATTACTAAAACAACGAGAACGAGAACTCATCAGTTTAATCCGTCCATCCTAAGCCTTCTCTTAAGACAAGCAAAATATTATGTGGTTCTCTTGTTGTATAACTTGTTTGAAATCACATTCCATTAAATTAATCTTTTCCTTGATGAAAAAAGAAATCTGATACTAATAAGTCGTTTTAGCATTTATAATTCAAGTTAGCCATTTCGCCAAACTTTGAAAAATAGGAAAGATTCTGAGAGTCCAACTATTATCCCAAAAAGATGGTGGTACAATGTCCATTTTTCGACGAATATTTCGTATAAATCCTCAGCGTGACTTTTTAAAAGGACGAAAGGCATTTGATCAAGGGAAATACGCGTTAGCTTCTAAAATATTTCAAAAAACCTATAAACAATTTGATACTATCGATATGAAAATTATTTCTTTGGAAAATTCTGCTATAGCTGCAGAATATGCTGATATGTTTGGCAAATCTCTGGAACTATACTATCGTACTGTTCTTATAAAATTAAGTACAGGCCAACAATCTAAAGAAGTTTTGCCAGATATAAATAAGGCCATACAAATGGCTCGATTGAGCGAAAAACCATCTGTTCCTCTAAACAAACTATATTATATGAAATTTTTACTTTTCCTATCCGAGAAAGACTTCGATCAATTAGCAGCTTTATATAAGAAATTGAAGATCGAATCTACAGACAAATATGGTGACGTCATTGAAAGAACTTGGACCTTAATTCATTCTTCTGAAACTTTTGAAAAAAAAGAACAGCTTCCACAGGTCGATCTTCCAAAAGAATTTTACAATATTTCGGATGCAGCTAAAGAAGTAATGCAAAGATGTTCGTTATGTGAGATCGTATTGAATCTTGCTGATCAATCGGAACATATTCAAAAAGGTACTGAATTCACTCTCTCTGCAACACTGACTGCACGCGCATCTATATCCATTCAGAAAATTAACCTCAAAACAGGAACGAGAGGGAGAATCTTGAACTCATCTGCGCCAGTTCTTCCCTTAATAATGAGTACAGGTGAAAACTATTCAATTATCCTCTCTCTTATTCCTAATTTACCTGGAGAGTGGTTATTAGGTCCGCTATCTCTAGTCTATTCTATTCCATCAGAGCAAGGGGAATTTCCAGTAGTATCAAAACCCATTTCTATCGTAGTTGAAGATGCAGCGCCTGCTTTAAGAATATCAATGGACTCTGAAACCATAGAAGAAGATCTAGAATACCTGATAACTATTTCTGCCGAAAATATTGGAAAAACAACCCTTCAGGATGTGAAAATTATTTCAGAGATTCCAGAGGAAATTAAAATTCATGAAGGAACCAAAGAAAAATACATTAGCACTTTAGGAGAAGGAGAGTCATTTATATATGAAATTCGTGTTCGTTTTTCATTAGACCAATCTCATTTTTCTGGGCATATAATTAAGGCATTTGGATTCATTGGAGAAAATCGAAGACTAGCAAAATGTTCTATCAAACTAGGAGGGAGATAAAAGTCA
>CAZALJ010000012.1:13996-15364 GCA_964485715.1 uncultured archaeon | reverse complement strand
TAATATTTTAACGTGTGAATGTTGTTTCTCATGTTAATCAAAAAATTTTTTTATATTGTGAATCTGAATTTTCATATTAATTCTCATTGAATATTAAATTTCTCTCTATAATAGAAACGATAAAGCGTTAGATACCTTTCATGAATTATTAGATAATTCTTACTTTATTTCACTCTTTCTTTGAATTTTTTTATTGTGAAAGAAAAAAAAATATTTTCCTGAATTTTTGCTAGAAATTTCGAGTGGAAATAAAGGGGTGAAATATTTTATTGTGAATTATCTTTATCTTTAACAGTACCTTTATAGAATGTAATAATCAGGTTAACAATTCAAATTTTTGCTTTATTAAAATTAAAATTTGATATAACACCTTTTTTTTAAAAAAAATGAAGATTGCAATTATTTTGACCCTCATTTCCGGTGAAAGATATTATGTTCTTTTCTCATTTATTGAATAAGTTTCTTGATTCTTGTTACTAATAAGTCTTTAACGCGTGAATTAGTAATTGTTGGAGTTCTCTTTTGCTGAAATTAATTTTTTATAAGAGTTTTTTTCCTTAATGCTTTTTTATAATGTTTCTGTTATCTATAAGATTGATGTCATACTGAAAATCTTAAATATGGCCACTTTTAAGGTTGAATTCAGATCATAATAAGAAGCTAGTGGAAAATTATGACTCAGTATCTTCAAAATTCTCTGTTATCTGAAAAAGAAAATGAAGCCATGAAACGAAAACAATTTACCTCAATAGAAAGAATAATCACTAATAAAACAGATCAAGTAGTCCTTGGAGCATTGTTAGAAAGTCAACCTGCTACTCGTATGGATCTATGCAAAAAAACAGGAATTCCAAGAACAACAATTTATGATGCGCTAACCAGACTTATCCTGAAAAAAGTTGTAATTAAATATTCGACCCCTAGAAAATCAAAAGGTAGACCAAAAGTATTCTATAAAATAACATGAATAATCATTTTATTAGTAGTATTCAACAGAATGAGATTAGTCATTTTTTTGGACAATTACTCTTTAGGATTGAAATTTTAACATCTTTTCTAGATATTTTGAATCCCTGACCCGTTGATTTCCTATGGAACATCTACAACTAGAGAGGTGAGAAATTTCAGTAATTTAGAAGATAAATATATTCGACAAAAAAAACACATTAGATGAATATTTTATTATGGAGATTTATTAAGCAAAAAAAAGACAAATTATCCTAAAATGCAAATTTTTTTGACTCTAAGTACAAATTATACCATACTATGATGGTATATAAAATCATATGGTAAGATGCTAAATTATTATTAAAAGAGAGTTTCCAATGGAAGGAAAGGTAGGTGTGGGAAAATAACATATTATGCTAT
>CAZALJ010000012.1:0-13896 GCA_964485715.1 uncultured archaeon | reverse complement strand
AGAGAGTTTCCAATGGAAGGAAAGGTAGGTGTGGGAAAATAACATATTATGCTATCTCGAAAAGTCATAAATAGGGATAATTTTGGCAATAAATTACTATTAAAAACAATTTTGTGTGATAAAAATGATTTTAAACATCGCTCACCGGGGGGGAGCGGGTTTAGCTCCCGAAAATACTATTTCATGCTTCAAACAAGGTATTCTTTATGCTGATATGTTAGAATTTGATATTCAGCCATCAAAAGACTCTCAGCTTATGGTTTTTCATGATCGGAATGAGATTGAACGAACAACTAATGGAGTAGGGAAAATTCCTGAACTGATATTTAGTTATTTGAGATCTTTAGATGCTGGAAGTTGGTTTCACCCCAATTTTGAAGGTGAAATAATACCTACTCTTTCCGAGGTATTAGAGATGACTAGTACAGCGAATATTCAATATAATATTGAATTGAAGTACTATAATCCTGATTCGACTTGGTTTGAAGAAGAGACCCTAAATATTATTAAAAGATTTAAAATAGAAAAACGAACTGTAATAACCGCAAGGTATGTTGAGAATATAATTAGGTTGCGAGAAATAGATCATACAATTGAGTGTGCCTTATTACAAAAAGAACGAGAAAAAAATGAATATTTTAATTTGTTAATAGATTTAGATCTAAAAACAGCTCAAATTCGTAAGTCTGCACTCAACACTTCTTTCCTAAACAAGTGCCATGATAATGATATCAGAGTATTTTTCTTCTTTGCTGATGAACTATCAGATATGAAACAAGCAATAGAATTAGGTGTGGATGGAATTCTTACAAATTATCCTGATCGATTGAGAGAGCTAATCACCAAGGAGTTCTAAGAATTTTCATCAGAGCTCGTGGGACCTCATGATAACTTCTAACAACAACATAACGACCTCCACCTAACCGTGCTAAGTCTTTACAAACTCTTTCTCCCCATTTCTTGCCCCCAGGGAGACTGATAACGTGTAATTTTTCGAATTGTCTACACAAATATCGAGGATCATCTCCTTTATTGTAAGCCCCATCTGATAACAGGATTGCCCATTTGAATCGTGTCTTTAAGTTCTTTAATTGGAGTGCTCCCATTCTCAAGGCATCCTCAATATTAGTATATCCAACTGCTTCTAAATCTAATATTTTATCCATGATGTCCGATATCGCAAGGTCATCTTTAATTCCTTTGATTAAGAATGCTTTAGTATTAAATGCAATGACTCCAAATTTATCGTGTCGCATTGAATAGGCCATAACCGCGGCAGATAAAGCTGCGTTAATATTTCGTTCCCCCATCATTGAACCACTAGCATCTAGGATAAGTATTCCATTTTTTTTCCTTTCACGTCGTTCGATACCAACGATATCACTTCTTCTCAAAGTTGGAATCCCAGTCGGATATTTTTCCAATACCTGATCCATTGTCGCATCTAAGTCAAAATCACTTTCAGGTTGATATTCGCCTCGGATCGGCAAGTCTCCTCTTAAACCTTCTGAAGCAATTCGGAGAGATAGTTTTAATATAGATGTTCGTGTTAAACGTTTCAAAATCTTTCTACGTTTAATATCAAGGATACCTCTCATAACAAAATAGAAGCGAGGGGTATAAATGCCGCCCGATCCTGCTATACGGCCTAAAGACACTAATCTGTTAGTATTTAACGTGTTTGAAACAGCATATTTATTGATTTTAGCTAAAGACATCAAAGCAGGAAGATTTTCATGTTCAATAGCTGATTCAGTTAAACGTTCAATACTAGCTAAGTCCAATTTGTCAAGTTTTGGTAGAGTATCCCCTGCAGCAATGGCAGCTTCCGCAAGATCCTCTAACTTTAATCGACCAAAAAGTCGAATGTTTTTATCGTAATCCCGAGATATCACTCGGGATTTAATTATAAAAAACGGTCTTCGTCCCCTGAAAGAATTGCTTCAGCAATTTCATGAATTACATCTTCGATTGGCCTTTCAACACCATCTTCTAACTCAATTTTGGTAGCAAGAGTCATAATAGACATTTCGGAAACAGTTTCCAGATTTAAACTCTTTACTAGAAACAATATTTTTGCAAGGTCAATGGCTCCACGAATAGACGACCCACGACGGATATCGGGGTGTTTACGTGTTGCTCTAGCGATCTTTGTGGCTGTTTCAGAAATTAATTTATCCTCTACCCCAATACCCGCTTGTTGTTCAACAATATTGACTTCTTCTTCAAATCCTTGATGTTCTAATTTGATCCAAACAAAGCGGTCTTTTAATGCTTCTGAAAGGACAGTAGTACCGATATACGATTCTGGATTTTGTGTTGCAACAACAAGGAAACCATCTATTGCCCTGATAATTCCTAGCTTAGGTAAGATAAGTAATCCTTCATCCATAGAAGGAAGTAACACATTTTGAGTTCCCTCTATTAATCGATTAGCTTCGTTAATAAATAAAATTGATCCATTTTTCATTGCCAACGTCAACGGACCTGGAACAAAAGCATCCCATACCCAACCCTTTTCAACTACTAATGGAGGTTCAAAATGGCCAACAAGCTTACTTTCAGTATACCTTTCATCACCATCAATTCGAATGAAACCTTGGTCAAAATATGCAGCAACCGCATGAGCTAATGTTGTTTTCCCAACACCCACAGGACCTTCAATGATGATATGTTTATCTGCTTGCTTTCCTAAGATGAGCTTGCGGAGTGAACTTTCTCGCCCGACGACACCAAATTTTTCTTGAATTTCCGATATTGCTTCTTCAATGTCCACTAAATGTCACCTATATATTATTGAAAATTACTTTAGCATCCTAATAAAGGAGTTTAATCCAAATGGATGTTATTGTATTTCCATGTAATTTTCTGGATGAGAATAGATATGATTATTAGCTGTTTTGTGAAATCACTAAAGGTACGCCTACTCTGCTTTCAACTTAATTATTTTGCTCTCTATATCATAGTTGATAAAGCGAATGTATATAGAAATAATCACAAAAAAACCACTAGAAAAAAATTAGAGTTAAATAACATGTTGACGTAAATTAATTTCTCTTCTTAGAAACATAGTCATTGATTTTTGGATAGAAAAACGCCGAGGGTGGGAATTTCAATCATAGAAATTGCCTTTCTTTGAAGTTTGAACCCACGGGTGCAAAGCACACTAGATTTCTCAGAGTAAGAGATTACGACTCGAGTCTAGCGCCTTATTCCGAGCTTGGCTACCTCGGCTTTTTTTCATCAATAGAAATGCGGGGAGTGGGATTTGAACCCACGAACG
Organism: uncultured archaeon; assembly: GCA_964485715.1. GTDB lineage: Archaea > Asgardarchaeota > Heimdallarchaeia > Hodarchaeales > Hodarchaeaceae > Hodarchaeum. The sequence continues at coordinate 10,613 of CAZALJ010000012.1, read as the reverse complement.
CCTACACGACTAGGACCTGAACCTAGCTCCTTTGACCTAGCTTGGAAACCCCCGCAAGTTGTCTCAGGAATTTAATGAACTATTAAATACTTTAGGTTTTTTTAAGTAGTAAGATCTAATTAATGATGACCTGATTCAAGTATTCTTTATGATATTTCTTACTTTCGCATCAAGAGATGAACTTCGATGTTTATAAGTGATTTAGTTGATCTGAGGAAGATTTAATAAGTATGATTATAATTCTTCCCTTGTGGTTAAAGAACGGCGAGAAATGGAGCCAATGAGTAAAAAACCCAGAAAGAAAACGGAGGCAATGCGACAGTATTACAATATTAAAGAAGCTCATCCAGACACTATTGTATTTTTCCAGTTGGGAGATTTTTATGAAACATTCAATAAAGATGCTAAAATAGCTTCTAAAGCCCTTGATATAACACTAACATCAAGAGGGATGGGGGCAAATGGAGAGAGAATTCCTTTAGCAGGGGTTCCTGTTAAGGCCATTGATTCTTACTTGAAAAAAATGATTGATCAGGGATACAAAGTAGCGATTGTTGACCAATTAGAAGATGCAAAGAATGTTCCTTCTGGTAAAATCGTAAAGAGAGGAGTTACACGGGTTGTAACACCTGGAACTGTATATGAACCTTCAATATTGGATAAAAAGACTAATAATTTTTTATTAAGTGTTGCTATTAACGAATTAAAGCAAGTAATTGGCCTGTCACTTGTTGATATTTCCACGGGAGAATTTTTGATCACAGAATTTAAAGAAAACGTGATTGACAATTTTCAGGATGAGTTCACTCGTTTTAATCCTCGAGAAGTAATATTTCCTGATATTCAAAAAAAAGGAAACCTACAAACAACATTGGAAGAAATTATTTCATCTACCTCTCAGACTGTGGTATATCCAGTCAATGAAACTCTTTTTAATTTCGATACAGCTCAGCAGACGTTAATGAATCATTTTGAAGTCAGATCTCTTACTGGATTTGGTTGTGACTCAATGGTCGAAGGGGTGCGGGCAGCAGGTGCAATTATTTCATACCTTTCAATGCTTAAAAAAGATTATCCGAGTAATATATCATCTCTTAGAACTCTAGATTGTCGTAACTACTTAATACTGGATTCCAATACTCAAAGAAATCTTGAAATTATTGGAAATGCTTTCGATGGAAAGATTGAAGGTAGTTTGTTATCTATTTTTCCTGATATTAATACCAGTATGGGTGTTAGATTATTACGTAGGTGGTTATTACAGCCCTTACGTGATACAAACGTCATTAACGATCGCTTAGATGCGATAGAACAATTTAAACAGGATTTATCTGTAATTGAAGAAATATGTAGCCTACTTTCAAATGTAGCTGATTTTCAGAGATTAATCGCTAAAATAAAGTATCGTTCAGTTAATGCTAGAGACTTAATCTCCTTGAGAAATTCATTGAATTCTTGTTTGGACATAAAGACTTATTTAATGAAAAGCGAACTAAATAGTTACATTTGTCGTAAAATTATAGATTATGACGTTTCAGATCTTATAAGTGTTATAGAATTAATTGATAGCGGAATACACGAATCTCCACCGACATCAATTCGTGAAGGGGGTATTATTAAGCCAAGCTATAACGAAAATCTGCTCCAATTGTATGAATTAAAGAACAACCAAAATAAAATATTGCAAGAGATTGAGCAGCGGGAGCAAGAGCGGACATCCTTCAATATTAAATTGGGTTATAATTCAATTCATGGATACTATATCGAAGTTACAAAAGCTCAACTGCGTGATGCAGGAGAGGAGTCGGTTCCACCTGAATATGTGCGACGTCAAACATTAGTTAGTGCAGAGCGCTTCATAACTCCTGAATTGAAAAAAATTGAAGAAAAAATATTGAATGCAGACGAAAGAATGAAAGAACTAGAATATCAATTGTTCTGTGAAATCCGTGAAATTATTTCTCAAAAAGTTGCAATAATTCGGATTTATTCCGAATTAGTAGCTGAACTAGATGTATTAGTATGTTTTACCTTCACTGCACTGAAAAATGATTACTGTAAACCTCAATTCATTGATGAACCAATTATCTCAATTACTGATGGTCGTCATCCTGTGGTAGAACATTTACAGAAGGAGACTGGGTTTGTACCCAACAATATTTTCTTAGGAAATGGGGAACTTCACATAATTACTGGCCCCAATATGTCTGGTAAGTCAGTTTTCATAAGACAAGTGGCTCTTATAGTATTAATGGCTCAAACAGGGTCATGGGTGCCTGCTAAGATTTGCAAGCTGGGAATAACTGATAAGATCTTCACTCGTGTTGGTGCATTTGATAGACTTGCGTTCGGCCAGTCTACGTTCATGCTTGAGATGCTCGAAACAGCTCATATACTTCATAATTCCACTATAAATTCATTAATAATCTTAGATGAAGTAGGACGTGGTACTAGTACATTCGATGGTTTATCTTTAGCATGGGCTATTGCAGAACATGTTGCTAAGGAGAAGAAGAGTAAAACGTTATTTGCAACACATTATCATCAACTTAGTGAATTAGAAACCCACTATTCAGCTATCAAAAATTTTCATATGACCGCTAAAGTACGAAATGGAAAGCTTGTTTTACTTTACAAGATCAAGGAGGGTTCAACTGACCACTCATTTGGAATTAGCGTTGCCAAAATGGCTGGAATTCCCAAACCAGTCATTATTGAAGCTCAAAAGAAATTATTGGAACTGGAGACAACATCTGATACAACAATATTACCTCGTAGAAAAGGGAAAATTACGACTCAACCTAAACAATTATCGCTTGCAGAGGCTCTCTCGAAAAATGTCGATCAACAACAACTAGAAAGAGAGCTCAAAAATCTAAGACTTGAGATACTTGCGTTCTTAAAAAACTATACGGATGTCGATATCAATTATAAAACGCCAGTAGAAGCTCTCCAACAACTTGGGCAATTGATTGAAGATATGCGGGAATTAGAGAAGAAGATCCAGGAGAAATAATCGTATGCCCAGAATTCATGGACTAGACCCAGTGTGTGTCTCTAAAATCTCTGACTGAAGAACTGAATGAAAAAGAATAATATGTTTTCAATGGGAGAAAAAGAGTTAAACGAGTTTTTGAGGTTTAATTTGAGTTTTCCTTCACTTATTGGCTTAATCAAGAAATTTTCACTAATAGTTCTTCATCAGATTCCCCCAACCAATTTCAAACCATTGGAGGCAAGAATGAATACGATATTGTCTTAAGCTCCTGTTCAGGAGAATACGTACTTTCCATCAATACCAAAGTCAACTTGGGAGATCGATCTAGCTATCAACATTCTATTATTCCAGAAGCCCAGAGATCGAGTATTGCACAGGAAACGCATTCGTTTGTAAATGGACTCGCAATCAAAGTCTTTTTATTCCCAAGGTTCACGAAAAAATTTCAAACGGGATTCTGGTGAAATTTTCCATCAAATCGTTTATTGCTTATGCTAAAGACTTAGTGAGTGGGTTAACGAGAATTCTGCTTTTAAAAAAAAAGATCAATTTTCAACAATTTTCTAGGAGATTTTTGTATTTTTTTCCCTCCCTCTCTTAAATTCTCTTTTGAAAATTGTTTTAGAGAAAGAGAGAATCCTAAACTAGAGTTAGATCAATTATAAAATACCAATAAAAGTGTTACAGTTGCTTGGACAGTAGATTAAAGACATGTAATAATGAAAAAAAAGATTTAGGAGTGTAAAATACATGTCTAGAATACCTATATTAGATCCAGTTTGCGACAGTAAGATTGCCGGAGAGACCTCTTTTCAAGCTTTAAGAGGACTATTTAAACATAGAAACGTATTTTTTGGTAGTTACTCTAAGTAAACTATCTCTCTTATCTATTAAGAAAGAAAAGGAAGGAATAAAAAAATGAAAAGAAAGATATTAGCTTCAATCCTTATATTTTGTATCTTCTTGACATTATCACCCGTTTAGGGATTTGCAATAGACTCTAAAATCGCAGGTTCAGTGACAATAATTGTAAAACACCACGATCCCACGGATTTAGTCATTACAGTAGGTTATTTAGAAGTTACAGACGATTATAAGCCTTTATCATTAGGCAGTTTTACTGAGGAAAAAGTTATATGGAATAAAGAAGCCTCGGACAAAGGAGATGGAATTAATAAAACATTCAACTTTGAAGATCTAGTTTTTAAGTCACTTAAAGCACCTTCCAAGAATCAAATTGTTTGGGGTATTGAGATCGAAGACCATGGAACTCGCCATTTGAATCCTGTGAGTGAAAACATGATGGAAGATGAATTTCAGGATAGAGGGAATTATCTTGCTGGATTTTATGTGACAGTTGAAAATATCACATATAGAAGTTTCCACCATCCTTTCTTTGATGATGGAAGCAAAGTACGGGCTGAATTATATGGTACAGAAGAAGCGATTGTTAAAGATGGTACAAGGTCTACAATCTATTCCCGTGTTCTCGGTGTTATAAGTATCGGTAACTTTGATAATGCGAAAGATTTGAATCCACAACAGGGTTATGACTCCTGGGCATTTATTAATATTTTTATTGATTTAGCTAATCAGGGAAAAATGAGTCATTATGACATTTTCTATGAAATAGATGGTTGGGACGAGGATCACACTCGCGGTCCGACTCATTCATACCTCTATTATATAGATGTTTCATTTTTTTTGAACACACTCGATGTATACACGGATGGCAATAGTAGAGTGGTAGTACTTATTTCATCACATGGTACTAAACCACCTTATACCCCTAGTTTTTGGGTATGTAATACCTATGTATGGCTTTTTTGGATATTTAACCATTATCCGGATTCTACTTTGGCTAGTTATATGAAAGGTATGACCGAAGAAGGTACTAAGGTCTGGCTTTGGGCGCATACATGCTACTCAGCCAGAATGACAAAACTGAAAGACAGTTATTATCACAAATATAAATTGCTTTGTTTTGTATATACAAAAGAAGCGGCGGTTCCATGTAGATATGTTGAATATGATGAATTTTACATGCAGATCTGGGCCTATGGTGTATATAATGTTGAGATAATGTTCGACGACATTCGAGCTAGATTTGTAGGGGCACATCCAGGAAAAGATATGGAGAGGTGGGACAATTTATATGGAATGTTCTATCTTGGAAGATATTGAAGAACATATAATCCTTATGATTAAAAATGCGCGGAATTAAAACAGTCGTAGTTCAGAGTTTTTTGTTATTTTGGATAATTACTGCGGTTTTCACTGACTTTAGCAGAGCTCAACCTCTTCCATTAGAATGGTACTACGATAATCTAACTACAGAAGATAGACAAAAAATCAGACAAGCAATGGATTATGCAATTCCTCGTCTACAGATCATTGAAAAATATCTTAAAGGATACGCTGTACCGATCGCTACTCCCATCGGCCCAAAAAACTTTGATCTTTGGGACTCTACCATTGAGCCCAGACCCTATGACCCCAACAAAGCTCTCACTCTGCTTACAGAAGTGTTTAATAAAACCTACAACATGGAGGCAGAAAATGAGACCTTTACAACAGAACCCTACTTCACGATGGGACTCATCGCTCCCAATATTGATACGGAGAAAACGAAATGGATAACTTCAATCAGTAAATCATTTCAAAACATTGGAATCGATGTCCATCTAAAATTTTGGAAATGGGATGTGCTTATTCCACGTATTTTCACGGATCTCCAGTATACGGGTCACGATTGGGTTCACGCTGGTTATGATGCCCATTTCTTTGATTGGTTTAAAAACCCTGACCCAGATTATAGCAATATGTTCCTTAGCAGAAGTTTTGTCCCTAATGGGGATAATTCTGCTTGGATTAATAATTCCGATGTCGAAGAGATCTGGGACAGAGCTCTTTTTTTACAAAGTCTAGGGGGTCGTACTGAAGCACTGAAAGATTTCCAGAAATGGTTCCATAAAGAAGTGCCAATGTCCATTATTTATCAAGGAAGGAACGTGTTTGCAATTGATAAACACTTAAAAGGTTTTGATCCCTACCTTATAAACAACTACAACAACTGGACTCTTCCAGGGCAAGATTCTGTGACGATTACTATTCCTGGGGAGTTTGTTGACTTCAATCCAATACTTTCTAACAGTTATTACGATCACCTTGCTCTTGGGGCAATCCATGGATCATTAACAAAGAGAAGAGGTGTCTATAACCTTACTCATGCTATTGGGTATTTGGCAGATTCATGGAACCAAACTAAGGATCACCTCAAATGGACTGTTAAGCTTAAACAAGGAATCAAATGGCACGATTTTGAAACTAGTGATAAGTACGTGACTGCCGATGACGTTGTATTCAGTTATCGGAGTGCGTTAAATGAGAGTATTGGAGCTGCAGCACGAGGAATGCTATTAACTATTCTCGAAAAACCAAGCAATATACAAAAAATAGATGACCACACTGTCATGTTCACTTTACCACGATATTATCCTTTTGTTACAACAGTACTCTTTAACCTACCAATCTTAGCAAAACATCAAATGGAACGGATTCCTATCAAGAATTGGAGAACTGATGAAACAAATACTAAAACAACCCCTGTTGGATTCGGTCCTTATATGTTTGACGAATTTGATGGGATTCATTCTATTACTCTGAAGAAGTCAGATTTGTATAATGGAACATTGATGGGTCATAATCCAACTGCTGAAGGTGGAGGAGTTTTCTTTCAAAATGGTGAAATTGATAAAATCCACTTCAAAATCGTTAAAGATGGTTCATTAGCTGTCACAGGCCTTAAAGACGGTGACTATGATGTTATCGATTACCATACTTCGATTTATGCAATGATTGAAGAAATCAATCAATCAGACTGGGGAAAATTGGTCATTAATCAAGACTGGGGATGGCATGGATTGACCTATAATCAATTCTCTCCGATCTGGGGGATGAATCCTGGCGACCCTCGGGAAATGTATCCTGAAATTTCACACAACCATGACATATTTCCAGGGTTAGAATTCAGCTTAATTGGTATTGCAATTCTAATAAGTATTTTAACCAAACAAAGATTCAATAAATAAGCTATAACCAAGAAGAGAGGGACCGTTTCAAAATAATGAAAAATTTGGAACTTTATCTCACAAGTTACCTCTTCTGTTGTTGGTATTACAAAAAATTAATTACAATTTCCCAACGTTTAGGGACATGGTCAGGATGTATTACTCTTTACTAGAAACAATCTTCGGCTATGTCAATTATGAATATCATCAAACACAAGGAGGAGATTATTATATGACCCAACGCGATCATATTCCAGGGGATTATTTTAATCTTTATAACTGAAAAAAATCATATGTGGCGGCGAATGGCTCAAAAACAACAACTAATGAAGAATCTAATGATTCTTTTAACTTTAATAGCATTACTAAGCAACTATCTTACTATAAATGCATCTGGTGATTCTAGGACTTTACCAGAGAATACACCATTTACCGTTGCGTTACTTTTTTCAGGGAATACAAGGGAAAATATTACTGCCTGTCCTTGGATCTTTGAGACTAATACTAGTGAAAAAATTATTGGTCCGAATAAGGAATTTATGGATTATTTCTCGCAAGATCTGTCCGAGGAAATTGCAGGTTATCCCCAGATTGTTAGGATTGTTGATATTAAATATACTTACACTTTTAATCATTTTACCAATTTGAGTCAAAAGGATCCTGATCATCGGTGGGTTATCCGAGATGGAAAAAACGTATCAACATTTGATCCCTATTATTGTCTTCTTTGGTTTCGTTTCGATTCTAATCAGACGTGGGATAATCAATTGGCTGTGGACATCGAGACCATATTTCTCAATAAATGGTATGTGGAACGAGTGATGATAATTCCTGATGCTCGTGTTACCAGTCCTTCCCCCTTCGGATCGGAGCAGTGGTATTTAGCAATCCTTTTGATATTAACCATAATAACCGTTTCACGCAGAAAAAGGCAATAGTCAGAAGTGATGTTTTCCTATGTTCCAGAGCTTCTACAAAGATTATATTTGAATTTACCACCGCTAAAGAGCAGACTGCACCAGAATTCACTTTCGACATTATTGTAATAGTAATTGTTCTGAGTACTCTACCTGTTACTATTCGTACCAAAAACAGACAGATCATCCTGATGCATTAGCGAAAAAGATGTCTGTTCGAACCCCTGAAAGGGAAGTTCTTTATAAATCAAGGTAATTGAACTCCCTGCGTTTGTTGTTAAAGATTTCAATATATTTAGGGGAATAAAATTCCCTTTTTGAGAATTATACTTACTTTGCATTTATTATTTGTATTTTTTTATTGCATAATCAGACTTTCTTCAAATAATCAGTCAAAGTTTGTAAAATATTTTGTTAATAACTGGTTTGAAATAGTCCTTAAATAAAAATATTTTTTCTACTAATTCACTGATCAATCCCTACTAATTATATTAATGAAAATTTGTATATACTAAGGCCTTCAGCTGGAAAAAGTGAAGGGAAATTGGAAGTATGTCCAGAATTAAGATACTAGATCCTATGGTAGTCCAAAAAATTGCTGCTGGCGAAGTTATTGAGCGTCCAGCAAGCGTAGTCAAAGAATTAATTGAAAATGCCATTGATGCGTCAGCTACAGAGATTAGAATTATAACTAAAAACGGTGGGAAGGATTTGATTGAGGTAAAAGATAATGGAACGGGAATCCCGCCAGCTGATCTTCCTTTGACTATCAAACGTCACGCCACTAGTAAGATTAGCTCTGAACATGATCTAGATTCAATTTCTACCATGGGTTTCCGCGGAGAAGCATTATATTCGATTGCTTCCGTCTCTAGATTCTCCATTATTAGTCGAACAGCTGAGGATGAACTAGCTAAATGCATCACGGTAGAGAGTGAGATGGATAAGAGTCAGATTTCAGAGGAAGTAATGGCTTTACCAGGAACTCTTGTTCGTGTCCGTGATCTATTTTTTAATTTCATAGTACGACGAAAATTCCTAAAAAAAGCCTCTGTCGAACAATCCCATATCTATGAGGTTGTTGCTCAAAACGCTATTGGACATCCTCAAATCTCGTTCACCTATATCACAGATGGAGAAATCGAATTCCAAACTGTAAAGAGTAAAAATCATCTTTCTGCGATTAAGGAAACCTTTGGTCAAGAATTGGCTGAATCTCTTCTGGATGTTGGAATAGTTCAACATGGTAAAGTTCTAATTCATGGATATCTCAGTAAACCTGGACATCATAAGCGAAACAGGAAATACCAACACTTTTTTCTGAATGGAAGACACATTTTTTCAAAGTTTCTTCAATCTGTCTTGGAAGAAGGATATGGAGCATATTTGATGAAACGCGAGTTTCCTATTGCATTTTTGTTCCTGGAACTTGATCCAAAATATTTTGATGTGAACATTCACCCCCAAAAGCGAGAAGTTCTTTTCTATAATGAAAAGGATTTAATGACAGCAATTAGTTCAACCGTAGCACATTGTCTCAAAACCCAAGACATTGTTCCACGTCTTAAATCACGAGTAAAAGGAGAAAAACAGACAAAATTAGCAGTTGGAGCGGCAAATGTAGTAACTTCATCATCAACACATCGAGATATAGGACCATTGGGCAAAAAACAACCAATAAGCTTTCACCCTGACATTAAATCCTCTGAGCTACCAATTTCTCTAGAAAGTGCTGCATCCCAACTATTTGATGTTTCAATCGAAAAACATGAAATAAAAGATTTTTTCGAATCAGATTTAAAATTCCGAGGCCCTCTCGGAGACGAATTCCTGTTACTTGAAGATTTATCGAATCACGACTTAATTATACTTGATTTTCATGCCACACATGAGCGAATCAACCTAGAAAAGTTTACATCGATGTTCAAGGCTAAAAAAGTCAGTTCTCAAACATTTCTTAAACCATTCCGATTATTTTCGACTCCTGAGCGACGACTACTCATAATGGATTCCCTCTCTCATCTTAGTGACCTAGGATTTGATTTCAGAATCCCTAAAGGAAACAAACGGGAGATTGAGGTCTTTGCTATTCCGAGGATTCTTGTAAAAACTGACTTGAAGAAATTCTTGGAATTATTATTAGAAATTCTTCCAGAGATGGTTATTGAGGATCAAATCAATGAAATTATGAGTTTAGTAGCATGTCATGCTTCTTATCGCGCAGGAGACGTTTTATCTTTCCAACAAGCGAAAGATCTTCTGCAAGGACTAGCACAAACTCAAAATCCCAATATTTGCGCTCACGGTCGACCAACCTATATTAGAATACCATATCAAGACTTTTTGAAACAAGTAAGAAGAATATAAAGAATTTCAAACTACAGATCAGTCAAAAATCCTGCTGAATTAATTCTGTGTTCTCGTTGTGTGATATAGCGATCACGATCAAAGAAACTAACCAGAATTTTGTAGGGGTCTTGTGATTTTTCAAATAGGAAGTGCAAATCTAAGTATTGGAGAGTGAGACTTTGAAGAAATGGACGAATACTATCATTAAAACTACGGGCTTGGTTCGTCAGAATAACAGGAAAATTGAGTGTTCTTGAAATGGTTTTAATTAATGCCAAA
>CAZALJ010000011.1:0-15535 GCA_964485715.1 uncultured archaeon | reverse complement strand
ATTTTAAGGAGCGCGCGCGCAACTCAAAAATCCCCTTTTTATAGGACTTGATACAACCTTTAAGTAATGAAAATATTCATTTTTTTCTGGAATAATCTTTTTTTTCAATTGCCTTAAAATATCATTGTCTCTTTGAAGACGACTGATAATATTATCTAGATATTCCTCTGATTTCACATGAGTTACGCGAATTCTAGCATGTTGCCTTATTAATGAGGCTGCCTTAATTATATCTTTACCGAGAATAAAGTAGCCACGATTTTGAACAGCAGCAACTAGTCTAGCTAATTCAATATTTTCTCGCCTAGCCCGGATTGATAAATAAAGAGAGCCCATAATGAGACTAGAAAGCTTCAATTCTCCGCGTAAATGAGAATGTACACTTCGGAACAAGAATAGAGCATCAGCTTTGGCTGCATCTGTTATCTGTAATACACTACATATTGTTGTAAGGAAATAATATCCCCGATACTCCCTTTGACGCCCATTAAAATGGAGATAAATGTCATTGATGGATTTCAACCGTCTAAACTGTTGTTTAGCAGGTATCTTTAATTGAGAACCTTTTGCATCTGCTAGAAATCTTTTCCTATAAGAACCTATGTATGTCCCCAATGATTTCATGGCACTTGGTCTCTCACTTATTGAAGCATACTGACTTCCAAAGCTGTTTTCAGCTTTTATTAGCTGAATCGTTGGTTTTTCGTAAATTTTATTTGCTACCAATCCACAGTTCATACAGACAATATCAGATTCAGTTTGAATAAGATTTCCACCACATTCTAAACATCCTTGTCTCAATGTATCACCATGAGTAAAGATGGAAATCTTATATCTAAGTAAAACACAGAAAGAGAGACTAGAATAAAAATGAGTTTTTAGTCTATAAAATAAAAAAGATTAATGGAACGATTATTTGAAGCTACCTTATATTTGTTTGAATGTATCAAAGTTAAAATATAAAAATAAAGAATTTTTTGAAAGTATAAGACTAAGAAAAGAACAATTTCCATCCTTGTTTGTCAGAGGAATCTAATTAATGAAAAAACGAGTACAAAAACGAAAACAAGAAGGGAAGAAACTGAAATCACGGTTTGTTGATAAAGGAGAGAGTATTGTAATCGATTTTTATCCCCAAGGAAAATCATTGAGCCACAGACGTTCTGAAGATTATAATCCGTTAGCAGTCGTCGTTACAGTTGACTGGTTCCAATTTTATGATGTAATTTTGAGTATTGGATCAAGAGTTTCTGTTAGAGATAATTTATTGCTTATATCTACGAATAAAAAAATTATACGATTGAATCAACTCCATCATCATCAACTTTCCAGTTCTGCTTTGAAAGTCCTTCCTAATATAATCAAAGATATTGTATCATCCTTCGAATCTCGTTTTATAACATTTCTCAATCAAGCTCATCCCCTTACAACTCAAATGCATCAACTCCAAACTCTACCTGGAATAGGACAAAAAAGGATGTGGTCAATTCTAGAAGCCAGAAAAAACGATTTTTTCACATCTTTCAATGATTTTATCAGAAGAACGGGTATTTCGGATCCAATATCATTGTTCACTAATCGCATTTTAGCAGAGCTTGAAGGTTCACCAAAATATTTTTTATTTGTAAAAAAGTCACAACAAAATGATTGAGATTGAGTTTCCTACATTTACTTGCAAAAGGGGATTTAAAGAAGTACACGAAGACTCTAATTCAGAATTATGCGATTTCTCCTAAGAAATCATGGGGACAGAATTTTGTTATTGAAAAAGCGGTTATAGATGCCCTTCTTTCAGAAGTAGCATTAAGTCAGAAAGATACGATTGTTGAGGTGGGAGGTGGAATTGGAACCTTGACATATTTCCTCCTTCAGAATTGTCAGAAGGTTATTGTATATGAGCTCGATCCTATTCTCTCCACTATTGTTACTAAAGAATTTATTGATTATGGTAAGCAGTTAAAGGTCATATCAGGTGATTTCCTCAAGCTTAAAATTCCCCTTCATCAAAAACTGATCTCCAACCTTCCCTATGGTATTTCATCACCTTTTATCAAAAAGTTAACCCAAATTAAACATCGTCCTGATATAATTGCAGTAACTTTACAGAGTGAATTCGCAAATCATCTTTGTGCAAAGCCAGGAGATCCTGATTATAGTCGAATATCAGTATATTCTTCATTTTTTTATAAATTTGAGGTGGTCAAAACCTTTCCACCTCATTTTTTTACCCCTCGGCCTCATGTTCATTCAAGTCTTGTTCGTGGAACCAAGTTGGAACCCCCTAAGATAATGAAAGATGAAGATTTCTTCGTTTTTCTGACCCATTTATTTTGTCGAAAACATAAAAAAGTACGAAATAACTTACGGATTTATGCAAAGCAGTATCCACGAGATCTTCGAACAGCGTTTAGGTATGAACTTGACAAACTTGAATTTCACACCAACCAACCTGTTAATCTATCACCAGATGAAATTCTTGATCTCTTTCTACAATTTAATGAGATAACAAAGAATTTTCTAAATAGTTCAAGGAATAAATGGATAAATTAAAGGATAACCTGCCAGGAAGAAAGGAACTGTTACTAATATGAAGATAATTCCAGTAATCAATAGGTTAAATTCGAAATCTTTCTTATTACGAAGCAATCTATCACCGAGTTGAATAAGAATCATCGTTAAAGAAATTGCACGAACTGCCCATGCAACAAGAATGAGGATTGTCCAGAAGATCTGATCACCAGATTCGATCAAAAGTTGCCATCCACGGATATATTCATCCCACTGACTCAGGATTATCAATTCCATGCATTCACACCAAATATGAAATCCGTAAAATGAATCCCCAAGTCTTTTTTAATCTCCCAATTTCTTTGATTTTAACATTCAGTATATTTGCAAGAAATTGCAAGAAAACCACCGTATTGAGTTGATGGTCATTGATTAATCAATAGATAGATTATTAATAATGAACTATCTTCATTTTTAGACTTTGCATTATTTTGTCGAGATATTCCATCCAAGGCATCAACTCATAAAAAAATATGAAATTCAACGCTATTTTTTATTCTTTGGTAACAATTGACATTAGATGGATTGTCAATGTTCCCGAAAGGTTTAATTCTGCATTTCTTCTGAAAAGAAACCAGAATTAGAAAAAAACATTTAAAGCTAACTCAATTGTAGCCATATCGCACAGAATACATTAATGAGAGTCGCTAATAGAAAGAAGAAGTTGGAATTTCTAGTTTTTTCTTTTGTTTTTACATTAGATTCTAGAATATTATGATCCAAAATAAGGCGGTAGTATATATTTGGAACTGGAGATTGTCGAACAACGTGAAAATTATGTTAAGTTTATCCTCTCTGGTGTGACCCCAACTTTCGCTAATACCATCCGTAGAATGATCCTAAGTGAAGTTCCTACCATGGCTATCGATGAGGTAATCATTATAGAAAACACTACACCTCTTTACGATGAAATTGTAGCCCACCGCTTGGGATTAATTCCTCTAAAGACTGATCTAGAGAATTATGTTAGACCTGAACTATGTTCATGTGGAGGACAAGGTTGTACCTCATGTGAAGTATCTTTAACATTGGAAAAGTCTAGTGATCAAGACGTGGAAATAGTATTTTCAAAGGATTTACTATCTCAAGATCCCAAAATAGTTCCTGTCTACTCTAATATTCCAGTTCTTAAAATGGCTAAAGATCAAAAAATTTTCCTTGAAGCAATCGCTCGACTTGGTCGTGGTTTGGATCATGCGAAGTGGCAACCTATTTCAACAGTCTCCTATAAATATTATCCGTGTATAGAATTTAATTTAAATAATTGTACTTTTTGTGGAGACTGTGTTAAAGTTTGCCCACGAGATATCATAAAAATCGAAAATGACGAAATTATGGCTATTAATGCGATTAATTGTAGTTTGTGTAATCAATGTGTAGATGTGTGCGAACTTGAAGCTGTTTCTGTATCAACAACAAATAATGAATTTGTTTTCCTTATTGAAAGTACAGGTACACTTACGATCAGAAATATATTGATTGAAGCTCTTAAACTATTGAAAGATAAAACAAAAGAATTTAATATTCTTGCTGACGAATTTTAGAAGTGGGATTCAATTGAAAGCAAAAAGAAGAACAGATCCAAATAAAATTGCATTGATCAGGAGTTTAAGAGGAGCTGCTGCCAAAAATAAAACACAAATCTGGGCATTACTAGCATCTGAGATGTCTAATGCGAATAGAAGTCGCGTTGCGGTAAATATATCCCGTTTAAATAGGGTGTCTTCCCCAGGAGATGTCTTACTGATCCCAGGGAAAGTTCTAGGTGCAGGATCGTTAAATCATCGGCTTGAAGTTGTTGCAGAGTCATTTTCAGAAGCAGCTCAAAAGAAAATTAAAAATGCTGGTGGGCAATGCCTTACTATAGAAGAACTAGTGAAAAGGAATCCTAAAGGATCTCAAGTCCGAATAATTAAATAATGGAAAAGAGTTGTAGGATTAATGCTAGACACTTTATCAGATGAAATCACCATTATAAATGCAGAAAACACAATTCTAGGTCGGTTAGCCAGCATTATTGCAAAACGATTGTTAAATGGGGAAAAAATCATTGTCGTTAATGCAGACAAAGGATTGATTTCTGGTAATAAAGAGTTCATTGTGGCAAAATATTTCCAAAGATGGCGAATTAAAACAAAATCAAACCCCCTAAAAGGCCCCTTTCATCCACGAGAATCGGACCAAATTTTAAAAAGAACGATAAGGGGTATGCTTCCATATCATAAAAGGAAAGGAAAGGAAGCTTATCAACGTCTGGTTGTTTTTAAAGACTTTCCTGAAAACCTGAGAGAAAGAAAAACTGAAGTCATTCCAAAAACTCAGACAATTAATCCGAAAGCAGCTTACCTCTCCCTTGGTGAACTAAATTCAAAGATCTGAAGGTACAGATTGTGAAAACAATATTACGAGGTGGAAAACGACGTACCGCCATTGCACGGGCTATTATTAAGGAAGGAGTAGGTAGAATATTAATTAACGGAAAGCCAATAGAGATCATTGAGCCTGAAATCGTTCGGATGAAATTAATGGAACCGTTTTATTTTCTTGATGAAAAAACTAGATATAGTATAGATATCAAGGTTAAAGTCAAGGGTGGAGGTTATATGGGACAAGCTGATGCTGCAAGAACTGCTATTGCACGAGTTCTGTTAGCTTGGGTTGATTCTGAGGAATTGCGGCTTAAATACACTGAATATGATCGTCATATGATTGTAGGAGATCCACGTCGACGTGAGCCTAAACATTTTGGTGGACCAGGAGCACGAGCAAAATATACTAAAAGTTATCGATAATCCACAAGATTTATTTAAGGTAGAGTTAGAAAGAGTTTTGTTATTATATCTCTTAATAAAGGGCCCATGGCTTAGCCTGGTTAAAGCGCTCGACGTTCTGAAGGGTATTCGTCAGAATGGGTGATGCTGATAACCGAGAGATCCCCGGTTCAAATCCGGGTGGGCCCATTCTTTACTTGATTTGCTGCTAAGGAGGGGAGAATCTGCTTAAAAGCTTCAATATCAGAAAACAAAGAATATATAGTCTTTTTACTAATATCAGGAGCCTCTTGAACCTCGTAATTAAGTTTCAAGAGAATATATATCAAATCGATAAGCTTACGGTAAGGGATTTCAAGTTTACCTGATTGAGTTAAATGAGCAAGAAGGCAAATAAGCTGATGATACGAGAGATGAGTCTTTAATTCAGCAATAAAATGAATTTTATCTGTTTCATACCCCTGATTTAGAATATTTTTCAATATTGAAGAGAAATTGCCATTAGTCAATAATTTTTGGCAAAAATTAGCTCTTTGATAACATTTCTTTTCTTGTTCTTCTTTTTCAAGTTTATGATGTCTAGGAATATTACATAATTCGGAACAGATCTGATTCATTCCCATGGAGGTCGAAGTTTTTTCTGTACCTAAAAGAAAAATTGATTTTGTTCCACACGATGTGGTAATTAAGGAAGGATCACTTCTCTTTTCTTCAATTACAATCTGTTTCGATCCTGATAGGAGAAGAGATAATCCTCTTTGGAAATGAATAAGCCCCTCTTGAAAATCAAACAAAGGTCGCTTTTGTGTGTGATATCTCAATCTTGCCTTTTGGAGTTCTTGAATATCCAAAAAGCTTTCAACTGCATTTTTCTTAGGATTAAAAAGCAATTTATTTATAAATTTAAAAAATGATTCTTGATTATAACAGTGAAAAAAGTACCATTGGACGTTGTTTTCCACATCGTAATTCTCTTCAAAACTCGTTTTTTCGTGGAAATTACAAGTTAAAATCATTCTAAAGAAGATTGGAGAAAAATTGTCTAAAAAATCTACAAATTGAGGGAAAATTAACTCAGAATTCTCTTTTAAAAAATAATTTTTACCAATTTTTATTAATTTAATTTCACTAAGCAATTTTCCAATATCGACCTTCGAAATTAAGTCGATATCAGGTAAAACAACCTCTAGAATTGGTTTCGAATTTCTAATTCGTTCTTCTAGTTCTTTATAGGAGTTTGAATAAAGAAAAACTCTAACACATCTTCTCTTTGTATCTAGTTCTAATGAGAATGCTTTTAAATGTTTTAGTTGTTTTAATTCACTTGTTTGAATTTTTCCTGTGGATTGGGTTTCGAAAATGGCTAGCCATATATGATAATCTTGGATAAAGACTATACCTTTTTTCATCACTGAAAATTTTAGCAAGGGATTATTTTGATTGAATAATAAAACTAATTCTTTAGTAAAGAGATACAATAGAATAATGATTGGAAAATAATTTACTAAATTAATAGGAGACTTCACAATGTTCTGTAAAACTCTGCTATAATCGTTTGATACAAGTAAACCTTCAATAGTGACTAGAATGACAAATAAGAGAAAAACCATTATAAATATCTTGAACTTGTCTGTGAAAATCTTTTGATTCACGGTTTTCAGCTCAAAAAATTGAAGTTTTCCTTTTTTTAATTATTCGAGCTATTAAAATCCCACAAATGATAACTAAAGAAAAAAATGCAGGAAAGAAAAATTGCGATTCTAAAAGCTTCAATGGAGATTGAGAATTTGAAAGGAATTCATTAATATTGATAAATTCAGATGATATTTCATTTCCAGCCCAATCAATAGCAATTATTTTAATAAACTGTGAATTAACAGTATTCATGGGGATATCAAATGTATAATGATTTAATGAAAACGAAGTAGCAGTGATACTTTGTTCTCCCATTAGTAAAGATGTATTTTTAACGCCTGAGGCCTTTTCAGGTTCATAGACAAAAGCGTGAATTCGTATTATATCAGAGAATGGTTCAATAGAATAATCTAATGTTGGGGCAATTGGATCACTGATTGTGAAATTTTGCATTACACTAGCTACTACTAAATCAGTGAAATATTGGACTACTAACTTAATAGAAATTGAACTATTCCATTTTTGGGAAGGCAGAAAAGCTGTTATTATACTTGACGTATTTGGAAATACTTCTAAACTAGTATTAAAACATTCCCATGTCCCAAAACCTAATATTGTATATAAAATTGAATAGGAATAGTTGATTGGGGTATTGATTTTCCAACTACCAACGATGCTTTCATTGTAAAGATATGAAAATCGAAAAGATCTTCTTACCTCAATTTCTAATTCTTGGAGGTTTCCTTCCAAAAAGTAACATACCTCAAGCCCACTAATTATATTAAGCTGGGAAACCGTAAAGATTGAGCCCTTAACGGTTATTAGAAATAAATTAGTAATATCACGATTTAAGGAATCTAGGAGGGAAAGATTGGAAAAGGGAAGACCCAAATATTTTAGATCAATTTCTATAGTGAGATTATTAGTTGTTATATCTGAATAGATCTCAAGTTTAATCCTAAATTTTTTCGATAATACTTCATTCGTGACCAATACAGTAGGGCATAGTAATTCTAATACTAATGTGTCAATAATTGAATGATTTGCTTCTAGCGTCCAGATTAGCATTTGATTTTCAAAATTGGTTCCAATAACATAGTTACCTCTTAAAATATATGCAGATAATATCACACTACTAAATGACTCAACGGGAACATACCAATTCGAATTGTTGTTTGAATATTCGATGTTATAATATATATAAAAGGTTTCATTAGCCTTTACAGGTGATCTCATTATTTCATGAATGTAGGCTCTATCCCCACTGGCTGGGGCTGTTTCATTCGAAATATAAAATAATAATGTCTGAAGTTTTAAAACTTTTCCTTCTAACATTCCTTCTACGGCAACTTGAAGCCAATCTCCAAAAGCAGAATACTCAAAATAAAAGCTAATATCTGCAAATCCTTCTAAATTTGTTTTGTGATTAGAAATTACCGTATCATTGATCCAAATCCTAATTATAAGCCCTGAAAGGGGTTGAAAAAACTCTTCCCCTTGGGGATGGATATAAGAATAGAGCCGGAAGCTTACACTTTCATTCCTTAACAAAATGCTTTGTAAATTTTCAAAGCTCCAAAAAATCGAAGCAGGTTCAACAGTTAAATTCACTGTACCTCTTGCAAAAAATGAACTGCCATCAGAAGCAATTATATCGAGAGTGTAATTCCCTGGCTCCCAAACGACATGGGAAACATTAAGAATGAAGTTTTTATGGGTTGTCTGTGAAAAAAAGAGACATTCGCTTCCTTTGAAAGATAAAACTAACGTCGAATTTGTTCTATATTTGTTTCCATCTTTTTGAAG
Organism: uncultured archaeon; assembly: GCA_964485715.1. Classification (GTDB taxonomy): domain Archaea; phylum Asgardarchaeota; class Heimdallarchaeia; order Hodarchaeales; family Hodarchaeaceae; genus Hodarchaeum. The sequence continues at coordinate 6,755 of CAZALJ010000011.1, read as the reverse complement.
GCTTAAATTTATCAATAATGATTCAAATTGATGAAGATTTACATTCTGTGATGAATGAAATAGAATAATTGAGTTTTGACTAGCTTCCTCATGGATATATACTAGCTTTTCATATACACCAAACTCCCATGGATTTGACCAATTAAGAGTAAATTGTAAGATTCCAGAAGGGAATTGTTCCGTAATTGTTATTTCTGAAAAAACAAAGGTTGAATTGATCATAGGTAAAGTAGTTTGGTGATAAAAGAAAGATTCATTATGAAAATATAAGTTTATACTTCCAGATAAGGGATAACGTAAATCACCACGAACTTTAATAACTTCATTTCTGCTAATATCTGTAGGAACTACAATATTTGCAAAATAATTTGGTGACCATGCTTCAAGAATGCCCCAATCCAATCCATAGACGTTTCCTCGATATCTTTTACCTAAAATAAATTCATTCAACATTTGGGTTTGATGATTAAACTCAAAGACGATACTCTGATTAACAATGTTGATATTGGTCCAGTCTGAAGGAAGAAGAATGTAAATAATACTCGAAGAAGCACCTTCAAGAAAAGTAGGAATATCCAAATACAAATTTATTCTTACCTTGGTATCATTCCAATCTTTAGCTAGGCAAAAACCCTCTAAACTCTTTATTCGAGTAATATTTACCTCTAGATATGTTTGTGAATTATTATTCCAGGGGAAATCCTCATAGGCATTAAAAGTGAAATTTCCCATAGTTGAATTATAAGATAATAAACCATTTTCAGTAAAAATCATTGTTTCTCCAAGTGTATAATTGATTGGAGAATAGGGAGGCAATGATGTAAAATACTCAATATTATTAATATCTAAGGTTAGTTGATATTCTGGAGTAAATGTAATCATATAACAGAAAAGAGTTTTTAGATTTGTAAATTTTGGGTACTCTTCGGGAGAAAAGTATGTAGTAATTAATTGTGTGATATTGTAAGAAACATGTCTCCAACTAAAAGGTGCAGTTTCATTACACAGGATGTATAAAGAATCAGAGCCACTAGGTCGTGTAACATTTTTCTCAAGAATTTCTCCAAGATTCCCGCCAAAATCTGATAAAATATAAGTTATTGAACTGGTATTGAATCGGAATTCTAAAGCTAAAGTATGAGGAGAACTCAGCAATTCTGGGGTTAAAGACGGAATTCGAAAATCAAAAGATACAATGGTTGGAAAACTGGTTAGATTTGGATTTGATGATAACAAAAATTTTGTGTTTGTTATTCCTGAAGCGGGAGTTTCGCCATTTTCGGAAAAATTTAAGCGAAATGTATTTTCACCCCCTGAAAAAATTGTAGTTACGTTGACATCTCCATAATCAGGTTCGATATCATTTTGCCATTGGTTACTACCATTTTCACCAATGGAGAGAATCTGAAATGAGGAATTTATTATTTTTGACCGAATAGAAACATTTGTGTATGAAGTTGAGACCATTTGTTTCATTTGACGAGTTTTTAAATTGAATTGACCACCTTGTTCTATATAATATTGAATTGACTCCTTATCAAAAACTAATTCGTCAATTTTCAAGTTAGATGTGTTTTCCAGAACAATCTGGGAGGAAGGAGCTTCTTCCAAAGATTGGGGAGGATTAAAGGATGAAATACTGGGAGAAGGCAGGAAATTGCTTATATTGAGAGAGTTCAGTATTAATGAAATTAGAATAAGAAATAAAACTAGGAAAATTTTGGGTTTTTGAAGAAATGACGCTCTCAATGATTTCCGCATTTTTTTATCCCACATTTAAAATCGTCTCTTTATAGTACCTCCACCTTCATATACAGATTATCTTAAAAAACTCCCAAAAATATCGATGTCAGAAAAAGTAATGCATCAATTAGTACAATCCCATCAAAGCGTTTTTTATAATCACATATATAATAAGAAATAGTACAAATTTTGATAATCTAAATATTTCTCTCCATGGGATTGCACTATACCTTTTGAATCTTCTAGTATTAACTCTCCTAACTGGTAAAAGACTAAGTACAAGTGCTAATATCAAATAAATCAATTCAAAAAAGGAATTATTCATCGCTATAGACGATTCAGTAAATGAATGGTGTAGTGTGTTTGAGACAATAAGAAAGAAAGGACTTGCTCCCGCAACAAAAGCTAATGATATTAATGCAAGTACTTGGACAATAGTCCCATGTAATTTTGCTGCTTTAAGTCGAGCAGAACCTGTATTTAATAATTCATTAGTTTTATTTAATTCCTCAGCAATTATCAGTAATTTTTCACCAGCAACGAAAGTATCTATCATAGAAAACTTCTGTATTAGTGAGATGATCTGCAATATTCTCTCAGGAAAAAATTCAGTCAAGAAATTTTTGTTCGATTCGTTTTCCTGAGTTAAACCTAACCGAAATTGAGCAAACAATCCTGATCTTTTTGTAGAATGGTCTCTTTGTATGCCATCTGTCACAATATTTAGAGCATTATTTAAACTTTTATTGAACGAATTTCCCCTTAACAGATTCTCTGACAGAATGACTAAGAATTCTAACGATTTTTTGTCATAGGATAGGAATAATTGATTACTACTGGAAAATAGTGTTAATTGCCTTTCGGGATGGATGAAAAATGATCCGACCACTATACTGATAATAATTAGGAGCCCAAAAAACACACTCATGTTCCCAGAGATCAATAAAAAACATAAGATCACTGGAGGGCTTAAGAAAATGATACCAGCGGATAATGAGGCCCAAGAGTCAATTTTATTTGTTTCTTCTGCTATCTTATCCGAGATTCTACTAAGAATCCTATTCTTTGAAAGAAGAGCGATATTTTTCCCATTTTCCCAAATTTCCAAAATATAAAGAAACACAGTCTGAATATTCCCATGGAGCCATTTCTTAATTTGGGTTTTTAAAGCAATTTCAAGTGGAACCCCGAAATGCGTTAAGGTCATCGCACTTTTGAAAATTTCTGAAAAAACGGGATAATTACTCAACACGATGAACTTTGTTGCTTCTTTCAGAGAGCAGGACGTATCTAAAATCACTAATAGTTCATTAACAACAAAATAACCTAATGTTTCAATGGTAGTACAATATTCTTTGAATTGAAGAAAAATAATATAGTTAAACAGCCTTAAAAAAGCAATTACTAACATTAATTCGATTAAAATACTTTCAAACAGGATATTCTTCAATACAAATATCTGAAATCCAATGAAAAAAAGAGATAAAGCGAAAAATGAGAATGAAATCCAGTAAACCTGTTTCTTACCCATCTTATACTTCGACTTAAAATAACCCTGAAAATCGTAAAGATTGAAGAAATCAAAGCTTCCAAATAGAATAGATTGCAAATATTTTGAAAAGAATGTGATGTCCCACGACATATAATTCTACACCAATATTTCCGAATATCTTTAATTTCAAACAGAGATAATTCAGAGGGTTTGAATTTAAATTGATCTTTCTCGCTTTATGTCATTATAACGTTACACATTTCTTTATTTAATCCCAAGAATCATTCAAAAAAAATAGATTATCTAAACTAAACTGGGGGCATATCAATCGTTGATCATTGGCTTTTTCTATCCCGTTTGTACAAATAATTGGTCGTTCTTAACTTCTTCGCATTTTTTACACACTAGGTTTCGTTTGTAAGAAACTTGGGTTATTTTATTTCTATATTCAAAATTGATTTTGGTAATTGGATTGACTGTACTTCAAACGCAAAAAACTGACATTCAAACTACTTGTCCGATTTGCGGAAAGAAAGAATCAATTTTGTTAACTGAATCTGAATTGATTGTAGCACGAGAACAACATTCCCTCATTACTAAAGCAATATCTCATACAAAAGAAGGTCATATTCTTACCCTCTATATCGATGGTCAAGGAATTATCCGACGAAAGTATTGCTTTGATATAGCAGAAAACAAAGTCAGTTCCCTCAAAAGTACTTTTCCTAAAAGCTTGAATATTATTTTTGATCAAATGATTCAGAATTCCAAAAAAAATCAATAAAAGTCAAAAATTCATTATTAAAAGGGTGAAATTATGAATCAACCGCTAAATATTGACTCCAGTTTTAATCAAAATGAGGAGATTGTGATATACTCTTATTCTTTTCATTGTTACATAGCTAAGATAATTAAAATTCTTGGAAAAGAAGAATTGGAGTATCAAGTTCAATATGACCCGTTAACATACGATCACTTAAAGGATTTCAGCCGTTATGAAAAGGAGGTTCGAGTTTACCTTGAAAAATATGTTTTACAGCAAAAAGATTTTTGTACATTTAATCAACTTTACAATTACCTATCAGAAACCATTTGCAATCAATTAGAACTTCCACAACAACTCTTAATACCTATATTATTCCGTACTCTTGATCTTGAAAAAATTGGACCGTTTTTAATTGAAGATCAGATTGATGAAGTATATTTAGATTCAAGTAAGAAAAACCTCTATATAGACCATTCTCGGCATGGAAGATGCACGACCTCAATACAACTTTCAAAAAATGAAATCGAAGCTTTTATCAACCGAGTTGCATTAGAAAACGATTTCTCTTTAAACCAAGGCAATCCAACAATGAAATCGGATTTTGTCTCTGATTTATTCCATACCCGAGTCACAGTGGATATTTCTCCTCTTATAATCGAAGATATTCACATCGATATCAGGAAATTTCATTCAAAGAAATTAAGAATTTCAGATTTGATTAATAATGGAAGTCTTACTCTACACCAAGCTATATTCTTAGTATTTTTGGTTCAAAATCAAGTATCAATATCGATAATCGGTCCTCCAAATTCTGGAAAAACAACGGTACAAAACGCTTTGATTGAATATATTCCTCCTCATTTCCGACTTCTATCAGTGGAAGATGTTCTTGAAACAGCCGATACCAGACAGGGAAATATAGTTAGATTCCGTTTAGGTTATGATCCTCATGAAAGTATGATTTTTTCAAAATCACTGGAGGTTCAAAAAATTTTACACAGAAGCCCAGATTTCATAAATCTAGGAGAACTTTCTACAAAAAATCATTTTACCGCTTTTCTAAATGTTCTTTCTGTTGGAATTCCATCAGTTCAGACGATACATGGAAGAAATCCCGAATTTCTTTTTGCGCGCTTGAAAGACATTTATAATATTCCTTTAGAACTCTTAAAAACTTCTTTTCCTCATATTTTCATAGAACTGAACGTTTCTTGGATAAAAAATAAGAAAAAACGAACAATTATGCGGATTGCTGAATTAACAGACGAAGGTGAAATTACCACTTTGTCTAATAAAGCTATCGAATCATTTCTATCTCAGCTTAACAATGAATCAGGAATTTTCACCGTTGACTACCTTGTTAATCGTAATGAGACCAATTTCAATGATATTCTTACTAATTTGGAAGAAATTACCTTAGATCTATGTAGTGGATCATTTCGTGCCGATTTAAATTAAATAATGTCAATTTTCTTGTCAATTAATTTATATTCTTCAAAAAACTAATTTTAATTTCTATTCCTCTTACATGAACTTACGTTGGCCTACTGCATTCAACACTCACCCAAATGAATGAAGAAACCTTTCGGGGAGTTATTACTAAAACCTCGGGACTTTATATGCTTTGGTTAATTTATGAAATTAGACAGCTAGTAATATGTAAAATTCGGGATGATCTTGATTCCTTTCCATCAGAATTTAATTGTAGTTGAAAAAATTGATAATTTTTCTCCAGAGATTCCAAATTATCCACAGGAGTTTTCAAAACAGCTAATTGGATTATTTTCACTTATATTTCCAGTCTTACTTAATGTTGCAATCGTTACAGTAAATCTTACTCTTATTTCAGGAGCAATCATCTACCTCTTAGACTATAATGAGGAAAATGCAAAAAAGATGATTTTTAGGTCATTTATTGTCTTAATACTCTTGATTTCTATTTTCAATCTGAATTTTCCTAATCCATCAGTGGTTGCGGAACCATTTAAGGGATTTCAGTCTTTGACATCATTTATCACTTCTTACTTACTATTTATATTTGCTGCATTATCTCTTATTATCTTTATAGGGAATTTAGGACTATACCTCATCGGATCAGATTCAAAACGAATTAAAAACCTAAAAAAAAGTGCATTCTGTCTTGTGTGTATTATATTACCCTTAGGGTTTCAGTTTCCGAATATGCCATTGTGGACGATGTGATTTCATGCCGAATGAAATTCTTACAAATGTCATAATTGCGTGTTTAGATCTATTTTTATCTGTACAATTTGGAGCTTTTTTAATGACTATTGGTTCCATAATTTATGCTCCCACCGGTAATCGGGCCGGAAAATACAGTATATTGTTTGGACTTTTCATTTTTACACTTAATAATTTTATAATTAACACTTAGTCTGAATAAAAATAGTTATTGATCCAAAATTATGATTTTGTGTTGGTTTTACTACTTCTAAGAACCTCTTTGAGAAGAGTGTCAATCTTTGATTTATGAGGAAGAGTTTTTGCTACTCTTTTTACATTCTGCAAAATTGAAATGTCATGTGATTGAAATCGAGAGTGAAATGAAGAATCCAAAGGAGTTCGATTATACAATTGAGATCTCTTACTTTCCAAACAAAACGGGGGCAACCCTAAAAGACTTGCTAGCGTAATTTTTTCACTTACAATGCCGTGATCTTTCAATATTGTTTCCCATTCCAAGTCTCGCAAAAGATGATGATCAATGATCACAGGTTTCATGTCATTTACCAT
>CAZALJ010000010.1:0-16229 GCA_964485715.1 uncultured archaeon | reverse complement strand
ATAAGATCAGCTATCTCTTGATACGAATTGAGTTTATTTAAAGCATCCATACAGCTTTTGAGTAAAGGAGCGTTTTCTAATTCTTCCGCTTCGGTTTTTGCTGCCTCAAGCTTTTGTTGAGCTTCCTCAAAATGATCTATCGCTTCTGGAATCATTTTGTCATATTCTATAACCGCTTGACAAAAAAGCTGCATAGCTTGAAAATATTTGATTTGTGGTTCAAAATTTTGCCTTAGAGAATCACTAGGTAATTTTTGAAGGACTTTTTGTAAAGTTTGGGTCGCATAAGAAAATTGGCGACCAGCTTCCTCGTTATCGTCTTGTATCATGAGATTTTTAGCTGTTGCTTCGTAGTAGGAAGAAAATTGGATTTGTTCTTGCAGTTCGTACTCAATACTTTTACGAATATAGTTTAAAGAATGGTAAAGTTGAGCTGATTTCTGATAGCTGTTTTTTGCATCATTAAATTGTTCTTCTTCCGATTTCTCTAGTCCTTGACTAAAGAGTAACTCTGCTTGACTTTCTAGTTTTTTTAAATTAATTGAAATGATGTCTTCATGTGTTCTCTCTAAGATTGTTTTAAGATTGGGTTGCCCAAGAAATTGAGCTTTTTTGAGGTTTCTAAGAGCTTGGTAAAGATCACTACTGTTATTGGAATTCTTACCACGTAGTCGATAAAGACGACCCGTTGTTCGAAAGATATTGCTTAGAGAATCAAAATAATGGTCGTAATCATTCTCAGCTTGTTCTAGCTTTAATTCATTATTATACCGATTTATTGTTTCAACATACAAGACATCAGCTTGCACAATATCATTTTCAGCTAGTGCAATTTGAGCACGGGTTTCTTGTATTCGAGCATCAATACGTAAGACAAAACGATCGATATCATATCGTAAACGAGAATATAGATCAGGAAATTGGGTTTGGGTTTCCAAAATCGCTGTCTGTAATTTTTGATAAGAATTGAGCGCTTTTGTAATTCGATTGCTGTGTAACATAAACTCGGAATTGTAGAATTGACGGAGATGCTGGAGAATACGAATGTAAAACTCTTTCTCAGGAAGATCCAATGAAACTAGAGCTTCGCCAAGGCTATCACATTCACTGATTGTTTCCACAGTTTCATCAGCTGAAAGGCGATATCTTTGAGTCAGAATATTTTTGATTTTCACTAATAAATTCTCATCGGACATGTGATAACCCTCTGTAAGGTTTAGATATATTAATCTCTTATTGTATCTTCCTATTGGGTTTGAGATCTCTATAAATAAAGTTCGAAACATCGTTTATTTATTTGTTTACGTAAACAACTTATAAAACGAAGAACTAGGCATAAGACTGAAAATAGGTGAATAGTGTGACAGATTGGACGTCTGAAGAGGGAATTACAGAAGAAGAGAAGATTTACTACTATCGGAAGGCCGGGCAGATTGGATATGAAGTTCTACACCATGTGCAAGATATGATTAAACCTGGTGTACCTATCATTAAGATTTGTGAAACTGCAGAGGAGATGACACTGGAAAAAGGGGCTGATGGATTTGGGTTTCCAACAAACGTGTCCATTAACAATATTGCAGCGCATTATTCTAGTCCTTTCGGTAATGAGAATATTGTACCTGATGAGGGAAGTATCAAATTAGATATAGGGATTCATTGCAATGGATATATTGCTGATACTGCTGTAACAATTATTCTCTCACCTGAGTTAAAAGAATTGAAAATAGCCGCAGAGGAAGGATTTAAAGCAGGGATGGAAATCATTCAAGCGGGAACATTACCATCGGTTGTGGGAAAGCGCATTGAAAACACAATTACAAGTTATGGATATCGGCCGATCAGGGAATTGTCTGGCCATAAACTTGGTAGATACGAATTACACGGAAATAAAAGATTGCCTAATATTAGTACCCCCTATGATCCTGCAGAAGGAGCTTTAGAGGTTGGAGAGGCTTATGCCTTAGAGACTTTTGCGTCATCAGGAACAGGTAGTGTTCACGAGGTAGTTGGTACAAAATATATCTATATGCTTCTTCCAAGACGAATACCTTTACGTAATCCTGTTTCAAGAAAGATTTACTCGACTATCTATAAGAAATACAAAACATTACCTTTTGCTGAACGATGGTTAACTTCGTACGATAAGTTCAATCGTGCGCGAGTTCGCTTTGCATTGCGTGAACTTCTGAATGGAGGAGGGGTTATAGTTTATCCACCTTTAGCGGATGAAAAAGGGAGTTACGTTGCCCAGTATGAGCATACATTCATTATTACTAAGGATGAGGGTATAATCATTACGACACAACCACCATTTGATTTTGAAATGCCAGATAGTCTCCAAGAAAAGTCAGATACAGCTGCCGAAGGAGATCAATAAACTTCTGAGTTGAAAAAAAGATATTACTTTCACACATTGCTATCATAATTTTGAAAAGTAAGTATTTTATCATGTATCTCCGACTAGTTTCTTGAAGCGTTAACTCATAATTAACTCCTATAAAATTAGGCCTCCGAAAATAAATAGGCATTCATCATTAGTATAACAAATTTATAATTATCATAATAACGCTAGGTAACTATTTGAAATATCTGAATAATTTATTATGGTGGAATTGAACTTTTCATCTAATTTAAAGAAATTTCTTTTCAATCTTCGCAAGAAAGAAATCATCAGCGAGAATCAGTTTATTCAGGCTCTCGATAAACTAAAGAGTCCTTCTACTGCCGTTCAAAATCAATTGATACCATTTTTAGACATGTTCGGGCTACAATCTATTGATTTAGAATTACAGCATCTTGATCAATCCATTATGGACATCGATATAGAAATCAAAGAAATAATTAAAGCTTGGGAGACAGGAGCGTTATCTAAAGATGAAACAAAAATTGTACTCACAAAACTGGTCTCAAAGAAAACTATATTAATCCAGAACAGGGAAAAACTTAAACTGCGTATTCAAACCAAAGTGTCACGATTGATGTCGTTGAAAAAAACGTCTGGTTTTGATTTAGAACGCTTTGTTTCATCCTTACTTCAAAATGCTGATGGAGAGAAAATTATCAGCCTTGTTACAGATTTCAAAGATATATGGACAAAATATACTACAGGTGCAATTGTTGAAGACGAGCTTAAACAGTGGCCTCAAAGGTTAGATGATGTCGAACTCGAAATATTAAACTCCTTAATGGTCCCAATAAATGAAGAAAATAGAGTAATTTTTAATTTAGACGATATTATTCAACCTATAGATCGGAACAAAGACTTTAAATCTTCCTTACTTAGATATAAGGAGAGAGACTCTGACGAAAACCAGCTTGAGGTAATAGACAGTATTCAAACAAAAAAAATATCGTTACCTTGGGATTTAGTTGGATCTGTCGCGTATGACCCCAATAAGAACCCTATAGGTTTGTTTCGCCCTCCAATTGTGGTTAATGGAACCATTTTCCTACCTGTTGTTAGAGAAAAACCCTTATCGTTGTTAACATTGAAAGAGAAATATAGGGACGTTCTAAAACAAGCTGAGCTTGATTTAACCAATACCACGACTCAAAAGATTAAGACAACAATAGCCAACGCATTAAAAGTTCCTGACGAATTGGCAATGCAGCCATCGTTTTTTAATCAATGGGTAAGTAATATTGATGCCGAAGCGGTACCTACTAAACCACACCTAACAAAAGTCTGGTTTGTTGAGATGGGTTCAATTGACAATCTTTCTTCAGAAATTCCAACCATAAAAAAAGAAAGATTAAAACAAATTCGTATTCCTGCTTGGATTCCTGCTAGTGGGGGAAATGTTTCTAAACTGATCCAAACAGGTCAAAAAATTATCGGGATGGCTGGATCAGATTTTGGATCGATTGCTGGAATCATGCATAAAACCCCTTTCGGGCAATCATTGGTCATTGAACGAAAGGTTCCTCCCTCTTATCTTTTAGACTTGTATTTAAAAGGATTAAAAAAACAAAATCTCGCTGAATTAAGATTTGCTATCGCAAAAAAGCTGAATATTGGAGAAGGTGAAGCTTTTGACGTAAATAATTTGTGGCATATAAATAATCAAGAACGATTACTGATTTCTCCTCATGAGATAGCAGCTTCCTTTTTTACAGTCCTCCCTGCTGTAGCCTTCACTTTTTCAGAAAAAATTCGGGCAAAAATTGGAGTGTATTTCCATTCAATTCCAGAAAGTTTTCGCTATCTGGTCGGTAAACCATTAATGGGAACAGAAAAAGAAAAAGGTGTAATATATGGTTTTTTAGTACATCAAGGCGAAATGCAAATCCTCTGGTCCTCAAAAAATGCAGTTGATATTATAAAAGAGTTGGGTAGGAAGTCTTCAGAACAATATGTCAACCGTTTCACAGGTCGTATATCACTTGCGCTGGGTATTGCACAGGAAGAGTGTTTATGGCCAAGTAATCTAGCACGATATTTCATGAACTTTATTTGGATGGAAGAAAAACAGACGTTAAAAGAAGCACTTTCAATCGTTGAAAAACGATTCTCTCTACAAAAAGTCTCATTTTCCGAAATTAACGAAATTACAAAGGATGGTTTGAAATGCCGAGAAAATCCTGGTTAAAATCGGATGATGGGGATACACTAGTAATAGTTAAAGTAAAAACTCGTCAAAATGAAGACAAATTTGTTATCAATCATGAAAATCTTGTGGTAAAAGTCACGGCTCCTCGTACCAAGGGAAAAGCGAATAAAAAGCTTCTCAAAATGTTTCATAAAACATTCCACACCGAAGTAATTCTAGAGTCAGGCCAGATTAGCTCAATGAAAGTTTTTCGACTTAAAAAAATCTCCCCTGAACAGGTATTGGGTTTTTTAAGAAAATGAATTAGGAAGTAATATAAAATCCAATCCTTTCTTGAGAATATTTCTACCAAATTCTTTAATCGGAGAAAAAAAGAAGAAGAGGAGGGAAGTTTAAAATATTAGAATTTGATTTCACCCATCATTTTTCGTCGTGCAATGAGTTCTTCTACGACTTCAGGATTGCCCAAAGTCATAACATTGCCAATCTCTTTCTTTTCTGCCACAGCTTTAAGAATTCGTCGCATTATTTTTCCTGAACGGGTTTTTGGTACCGATTCAGCGAACATAATGATTTCAGGATAAACTGCAGGGCCTGCTACTGATCGTACGTGTGTCTGAATGTCTTTTTTCAGTTCATCTGTCTGTTCAACGTCACTCATGAGTGTTATATAAGCAAAAATGGTTGCTCCTTTTACTGGATGAGGATAAGGTATAACCGCGCTTTCAACAACCTTTGAATGGGAATTTATGGCCGCCTCAACTTCTGCAGAGCCAAGACGGTGTCCAGAAACCTTGATGACGTCATCAGATCGTCCTAAGATAAAGTAATATCCCTCGTCATCGATTAGAGCGTAATCACCAGTGAAATAGTGACCTGGGAATTGTGAGAGATAGGTGTTAATGAATCGCTCATGATCACCCCAAACAGTACGCATAAGACCTGGCCATGGTTTATCGTACGCAAAGTAGGCTTGTGTATTATTTTTAGTGACCTTTGTGCCATCATCATCCAATAATACAGGATTAACTCCAAAAAATGGGAATGTACAACTTCCAGGTTTCATTGGAGTAATCGCGCCAAGGTTTACCATCATGTACGAACCTGTTTCCGTCTGCCAGTAACTGTCCACAATGGACTTACCAATAGGTTTTTCACCTAAACTACCGTTACCCACAACGTTCCAGTACCAGCGCCACTCAGGCCAGTTACAAACTTCTCCTACGGTACCCAGCATCTTCAACTTGGAAAGATCCCACTTGTTAACTGCTTCGTCGCCAAATTTCATTAAAGCACGAATGGCAGTTGGTGCTGTGTAAAAATGTGTGACTTCAAACTTTTCGCATATTTCCCAGAATCGGCCAGTGTGGGGCCATGTTGGCACCCCCTCGTACATGACAGAAATAGCCCCTAATGTTAGGGGGGCATAAATGATTTGAGTATGGCCAGTAATCCATCCGATATCTGCAGTACAATACCATACGTCTCGCGTTGCTGGCGCGGCACCTTTCAGATCAAGTAAACAGGAATAGTCCCATACATAGAAGTTAGTAGATACACCAAAAACTAGATAACCTGCTGTAGTGTGTACGACACCTTTTGGTTTGCCAGTAGTTCCACTCGTATATAGAATGAAAAGAGGATCTTCTGCATCCATTACTTCGCTTTCACATTCTGTGGATTGTTCCTTCATTAAAGCTAAGAAATCAATGTCTTTCTGGTATTCATAGACATCTCCACCAGTAAGTTTGATAACAGCGACTGATTCAATTGATTTACAGGTTTCAATTATCCCCCTAAGATTGTTTTTCATTGGTCTATTTTTACCAGCACGTCGAACTTCATCAGCTACAATCAAGACTTTACATTCAGAATCATCAATCCGATCTTTTACTGATTCAGCGGAGAAACCACCAAAAACAATGGAATGGATAGCACCTATACGAGCACACGCTAACATAACGATAGCTAGGGTTTCGATCATAGGCAACCAAATACAGACACGGTCTCCTTTCTTAACGCCCAATGATTTTAAAGCATTAGCAGCTTTATTGACTTCGTCCATTAGTGATTGATAGGTGTACTTTTTTACAGTATCATCTTCTCCCATCCAAATTAGTGCTAGTTCATCACCATATCCTTTTTTAACCCACCGATCAAGACAATTGTATGTAACGTTAAGTTTGCCGTTTACATACCATTTACCTACAAATTCATCTTTGTTTCCAGTTGGAGGAACCCAGATGTGCTTGTAAGGAGTAAACCAATCAATATTTTTAGCTTCTTCACCCCAGAACTCTTCTATATTTTCAACAGAATATTTCCATTTTTGGAAGTAAGTATCCATATTAGGAATTCTGGCGTTAATTGCTAATTCAGGCAGAGGATAATATTTTTTTGCTTTTTCTTTCTCTGTTTCTGTTAGCTCTGACATAGTATCGCCTAATAAATTATTCATTTCACCATAATGTGAACTTAGGTTACATTATAGAGGCAGATGAGACTCTATAATCTGAATCCGAACGTTTCAAGAATTTTTTAAGAAGTTTCTTTCATTCAAAAATAATTAATTTATAATCTAATGCGGGTGTATTATTTTCCATTGAAAAGAATTAGTAGAGTTGATATAATTACGAGGTTTTACTATATTTATTTTATTATAAAAAGTTTAAAGCGTTTTTTCAAGTGCAGCTCAAATAATCTAGGTTGTAGCTTTACGACGAGCTAATAATTCAGTAACGATGGCTAATCCAAGAGCTAGAAAAGCAAGTAAGCCAAGTAGAGGGAAGGCTTCTTTATAAGTCATGACTCCAGCAAGGAATGGTCCAAGAATTCCTGCAACGCCATAAGATGTGAATACCAACCCATAATTACTACCAAGGTTTTTGGTTCCAAAGTAATCAGCAGTAGCAGAGGGGAATAAAGCAAAATTACCTCCAAAACAAAAACCGATAAGAGCAGCACCTATAGTCAAAGTTATCACTTCTGTTTGGAGACTGAAGAATATCATAGAAACTCCTAAGGTTCCAAACATTAAAATCATCGTGATTGTACGTCCAATTCGATCAGAAATTGCACCCCACACAATCCGTCCTGCAGCATTAAAAATAGAAAGAATTCCTGCAATGGATGCTGCTAAGACGGCGTCATTAGCAATGGTTGTGTTTTGAGCAATTGCAAATGATTTTACATTTCCAATGGTCATTAAACCTGCTGAAGCCGCCAAAACGAACATTCCCCATAAAAGCCAGAACTCGGGTGTTTTTATCATTTCAAGTGGTTCAGCATCTTGTTTTCCAGTAGGTGTTACATGCATTTCTGGTTTTGTATAATTTTCTGGAGTCCATCCGATTGGAGGATTACGGAGAAGTTGAGCTGAACTCACAACAGCTACAAGATAGAGAATTCCAAGTAAGAAAAATGTCAGCCCAACTGTTCCATCTTCTGGTATTAAAGCTGTCTCTACTTGTGTGAAAATAAGGGCTCCTGCGCCGAATCCTGCCACAGCGATTCCAGTAATCAATCCTTTAAGATCAGGGAACCATTTAACTAACGCTGCAATAGGACAGACATAGGCAAATCCAATCCCTGCTCCGCCAATTACTCCATAAGTTAGAGCAAGCCATAAGAATCCGAGAATTTCATTTCCAGCTGCGATGATATCAACCAAGCCTGCTAGGGTATATCCACAACCCAGAAGGATACCTCCAACAGTGGCAACTTTAGTCGGCCCAACCCGATCTTGCCATTTTCCAGCAAAAATCATGAATAATGCAAAGGATGCCAACCCCACTGAGAATGGTAGTTGGGTTAGTAGTTTATGCCATTGATAGGGCTCATTTTCCAGTAATGCTGTTTGAAAGATCGTCCAAGCATAAATTGAACCTAAGCACAGTTGTGCAACAATTGCTCCAAACATTACAAGATATCGATCAAAAACTTTAGTTTCGCTCAAACTGGAACCACCTTTCACTATTCAAATCAGATCAAATCAGAAATTATGTTTTCTGTAAAATTAGACTTATTAGACGAAAAAAAAATTCACTATAAAAGGATAAACCATAATAAACTCAAAAAATGATCATAAGATAGTCATACATCTCAATTTTCAGATTTAATTGGAGACTGAAGTTATACCAATCCTAGTTTCTGAAAGTCAGAGATCAACTTCCTTCGTTCTTCCCACGCGTCTCTAACAGCAGATAAATCATCCAGAATTTCATTTGTCAAACGACTGCTATCGGAAAGCATACCACTCTCAATGGCATCATCAAAGCGACTGATTTTATCATCTAAACGGCCGATGATGTCGAGAATGGTCTTCTCCAAGGTATAGAGATAGCTTAAATCGAATTCCTTGATCACATTAGAATCAAAGAAGGTACTTATGCCATATTCTGTCATTTGAATTAGATATCGAATGTCTGCAAAACTAGAGACTAAACGATCGAGATCAGACCAAGTTGTAATCATTTGGCTCATTAAAGCAGCTTCTTGAATCTTTTTGATGTCATCAGAACAAGTTGAGAGACGTGATTCTAGATATTCTCGAACAGCTGCCTCTGTTGATTTTCGACCTGCTTGTTTTTCATAGTTACTATATCCAACAATTTCCTTGGACATTATTTTCCGTGCTTCGTTGCTTTCAGGATCCAATTTAGGCATTGAAACTACCTCGACTGATAAAATCAGGAGATCTCTTCTTCTTCATCGGAGGGCGCTTCTTCTGCTTCTTCCTCAGTTGTTTCACCAGCCGTTGGAGTTGGTTTTGAGCTTCTGTCAAAGTCCACTAAGGTTTCAATTCGTTGAACTACCAACGATTTTGCACCACCAAGAAATTCGCCAGTTCTTCCACTGGTCAGGTAATGTAAAATTGCACCAAAAAGAATGAAAAGTAAGACGACATTGATGATGACAATTGTTTGAAATTCTGGTTGGTGTAATTCTAGGCTCTGAAGAAGAGCTGGAAATTCAAAGAAGTTTAATCCCTCAAGAAATTCCAGGATTCCCTTAGGTGCCAAAATGAAATAAGAGAGAGCGACTACGGCAATCATTCGAAAAACCATTACAGGGATGAAATGTTTGAGTAATGCCGAAACATCTGGCTGGGCTGTTTTTGCAGCTAATTTCTGATCAGTTTGAGGATCACTTTGATTCAAATTTGCGAGATAAGATTGTAATCGCATTGTTGTTTTAGCGTCTCGCACAACTTCTCCCTTTTTGAAAACACGTCGTTCTACCAATTCCCGTAAATAACTAGCTGCAAGTAATCCAAATTTCTTTGATTGGACACTCTGGATAGATTGTTCTCGTCCTTTCTCTTCTTCTTCAGATATGGGTACAAAAGTGCGAATTCGCTTTAGATGCTCTTGAATCCGTTTTTCTCGTTCAGTCATAGGCTCAAGTATGTTTAAAGTATACGAGGTTTGGAAAGCGATCTCTAATAGAAGATATAGTAAAAATCCTAGAGTAAAGATAGGGCTAAAAATCATTGTGAATATGTTAGACGAATCGATTGCTGTTGAGACAATGATTTTCTGAGTAAAAATTGCAATTATGATGATAAGTTGAAAACCTAGAAAAGAATAAATGGCTAGTTTAGTGTCTCCTTCTCGGAGAAACCCTATTCCTGATAAAATGGCAATGGGAAGAAGAATTAAAATAGCAGTAGCTCCAAAAAAATTTCCAAAATCTTCGATAAATTTCTCTGGAGTTGTTGTAGTAGAATGAGGAAAGAATTTATTATCAGGATTAACCAGAGCTTCAATTGTGGATGACATCCCACTAACGTCAGCTCCTCCCAAAAGATTACCAATGATAGGAATATTTCCTTTAACCGTAGTAATCGAGGAAGCAATGGAAAAAGCTACACTGGCCATAACCATGACTAGCCCTTGAACAATCAACATAATATACTCTAAAATATTAAAGACTTGTGAAAAATCAAACATAGAAGGATCAATACTGATAAAAACCCACAGGGTTGAGAATACAAACAGAATAATATAGAGAATTCGGAAGAAATGAGCTGTCATTTGTCCTGCTGGCATTTTTTCACACAGATCCTTTTCCTATTTGTTTTCCTTCCATATAAGTCTTGATTACGTTGGGTAGCATATCATCAGGTCCAACATTAATGATTTCGACTCCTAATCCCCTTAACCTATCCTCTACTTGTTTCCTATATCCAAGATATTCTTCAAAAATAGCTTCTGCGATGGCTCGTTCTGTTGCTGTTAGATCAGTAAGCTTTGTTTCGAACAGGGGACCAAACGGGGAGATCACAGTTATATTGTTTTTTGTTGCTCGTGCTCGTTTTGCAGCTTCAGTAAAAACTTCAGAATCAGAGGATTCAAGATCCGTTAAAAAGACATAAAATGAAGCTCTAGGTACCCGTTGCATCACATAATCTACAGCAGCTAAAGGATCAGACCGGCCTTGTGGTTCTACTAGCGCTAGAATCTCTAATAACTGAAAAAACGATGCTCTTCCTCCTCCTGGTTTAAGGAAAGATGTCGGTCTATCAGCAAACGTTACCAGTCCGAATAGATCTTGACGTTCTTCAGCCATCTTCATTACAAGCATTGTAGAGCGAATAGCAAAATCAAGTTTGGTGTTAAATGGAATTCCTGCTCCCATACTGCCACTATGGTCGAGAAAGACAATCATCCGAATATTCTTCTCTGATTCAAATTCTCTAACCATAAGTTCTCCTGTTCGGCTGAAAGCTTTCCAATCTAGGGATTTGAAGGGAGCCCCTGGATAGTAACGGGCTAGTGCATGAAAATCATCTCCCATTCCTTTCTGCCTGGTTTTATGAGCTCCAAACATCTTTCCCTGTTGTCGGCGTTTACTTAGTGCCTCCATTCGTCTGATATCTTCATAAGAGGGGTAACAGAGGATCTCAGTATAGAAATGCCTCACATCCTCCTCAAAATAGAACCCCAATCTATCGTGAATAATAACCTTGACGGGACCAAGACGGTAAACCCCTCGTGTACTTACTTGAACTATATATGAAAATTCCTTAGTCTCTCTGCCTGCAAGTTGGGTAATAATGAAATTTTCCCCTAAGACAATTTCGAACATATCTGGGATGGCGTCATAGATCTCTAAAAAATCCATCCGTCGCCGCCCTGTATTTTCAATCCTAACCGTGACGTGAACGTATTCCCCTGCAAAGGCTTTTTCCCGATCCACAGAACGTGTGACTCGTATGAGGGAGGCATTGGCTGATGCACGGAAAAATGGGAGGCCAATGACACTTGCCAGAAGTAATAACGTACCTAGGAACATCCCATAATCTACAATTGTGGAGCTGTTCAAGATATTAAATGGTTCTAGAATCTCCATTCCAGTTGGAATACCTAAGGATTGATTTGCAGCAGTTTGGTTTGTAGCTGTTTGGGTTCCATTTATTTGAGTTAACCCTTCTCCCCCGAACAGAATAGGAAACATTGTAGTAACAGTACCAATTCCCTTAGCACTTAATCCTATTGAAATTAGTAAAACGCCTCCAATTGCAATGAAGGCTCCTCGAGATGAAAGCATTCAAATTTACACCTATGAGCTTCTCAATTACTTAAAGTGATGGTTGAAACGGTTTTCTTAAAACCTTATTCTTCTTCATAGTACTCCTCATAGATAGCTTCTTCTTCAAGAGGGTCTACTGGAATAACTATGCTGTCACGAATATCTTCTGAGATCCTAATTTGGGTAATTCCTTCTAATTCAGCTTCAGGTTTTAGAATAAGGCGATGGTGGACAATGTGAGGAATCATCAAAAGAATATCATCTGGAATGACATATTCACGGCCATGTATGGCAGCACGTGCTTTCCCTGCCAATAAAAGACTTTCACTTCCTCGAGGAGAGCACCCTAGGATTAATCGGGGGTCAGTTCGGGTCGAAACAGTGATATCACGGATCATTTCCAGAAGTTCAGGACAAACAAATACTCTCTTACACACGTCCATCATAGCGACTATAGTTTGAGGAGAGACGACCTGCTTGATTTGTCCTGGGATAGGTTCGTTTTTGAACTTAATAATACGTAGTTCGTCCTCAGGAGAAGAATGATGGATAATTACTTTAATCATAAAACGATCTAATTGAGCTTCAGGCAACGGATAAGTTCCTTCTTGCTCAATAGGGTTTGCTGTAGCCATGACAACAAAAGGTCTCTCGAGCTTGTGAGTCTCCCCTTCAATTGACACTTGGCGTTCAGCCATAGCTTCAAGCATGGCGGATTGGGTTTTGGGAGGAGCACGATTAACTTCGTCCGCAAGGATCACATTTCCAAAAATTGGTCCTTTTTTGAGACGAAAGGTACCCGTTTTAGGATTGAAAATATTGGTTCCTACAATATCAGACGGGAGCATGTCAGGGGTGAATTGAATGCGTGAGAATACGGTACCAAGACAATGAGAGAAAGAATTTGCCATATAGGTCTTTCCAATACCAGGTACACCTTCCAAGTACACATGCCCTCCTGTCAACATTGCGACCCAAAGCATTTCAAAGATTTCAGTTCTTCCAATGTAAACTTTACGAATTTCAGCCATTATTTGCTGGTAAGCACGAGCAACATCAGCTACTTCCAGCATTTCATACGTTAATTCATCACTTGTGAAATCTTTACCTTTTATGTTTGTTTTGCTCATTTCTTTCACTTCTAGTTTAAATTTTAGGTTTTATTAGGTAGGATTATAATAAGATTAAGATATCTCCGCCCCAATATTTTTCAGGAATAGATAATGGTCTAAGAACTCTTGTTCCGTAATTAGAGCTCGTGAATCAATAATTTGCTCAATTAGATTTAAGCCCGCAATAATATCTTTATGAGTAAAGCGATCAGGAAATTCATTTACTAAATAAGTAGCAATGATTTCAGGAGTAAGGTCCACATCTGGGGTATATCGTCGGATTAGATTACGTTTAAGCCGTCGATAAATGAGTTCTAATCCGCGCGAATATTGCTGGTATTCAAGGAACCAACGCATTTTTACTGCGAAGAAACTACGCCCATAATAACGTTCAACGCGGGTTAACAGGAGAGGTTTGGCTTGTGTTCTTTTAGGCATGAAACGTCGAGACAAGATGATTGCAACAATTGGTAAGGCCCACGCAAACAGTGGAAACATTGTTATCATGTCGAGAAATTTCAGATAAAGACCTAAGGGGAGAATGGGTGATAAAGGATGATTTGCAAGATGGCCTTCATCAAATATGACAGTTTGCCCTGTACGATTAGACATGATCTTATCTACTACATTTAATGCAAACTGGTAATTGTCATAAGTGTCATCATAATCGGCCCTTGATCGATCAATATACTGATTTATGAAAATGGATGGATCAGAACAAATGATTAAGTCTCCACCCAAAGGGAAAGGAAAATATACAAAAACTGGAAAGCCAACGTTGGGATTTCCCCATTCAGTTGTATTGGGTCCAATTTTGTTAACATCCCGTTTCGCTGTCCCAATGTCAGATTCCATCCATGCTTGAGAGCTACTATATAAAACAGCGATTTGAAGGCTGAAAGACATGTCAGGGATTTCAAACCCCTGGTCTCTATACTCAGAAAAGGCATTCGATGCAGAAGCTGGAAATTCTCCCATTGGAACCCATTTTGTAATAAAGTCGGGATCACATGGATCGTACTCTTCTCCTAGAGTTTCGTTATATTCACTTTCGGGTTTTGGATAACGAACCTTCATAGATATGATTGAAGCAAAATTTCCAATAACCCCATTACCACTTAAACCAGTTGTGAATTCAGTGACCCAAGGGGCTGGCATTCGATAGCTGGTTCCAGTTTGATTACTTGATACAGGAAAATGAAATACAGGAGTGAGAGGGGTGTCATTGTAGCTGCCTTGATCTGCAAGTAGGCTTCCGTTAATAGCAATTCCTGCAATTGGAAAATTGGAAGGAGCAGTACAATTTTCAACTTGTCCACCATTTGCAGTAGCATTATCAGTAGTCGTTGTATTTAACCCAAATACATTTGTTCCAGCCATATTAGCCATTCCTACGGCTCCAAGATCAATCTGTGCCATGAAACCCAAGAAAATATTGAGAATTCCTAGGATATCATTTGCGGTTCCGAAATCATCTGCAATTAGAACTCTCCCCCCATTGATAGCGTACATAAGAATGGCTAACGCTTCAGTGAAATCGTAATGAACTGCTGGCCCGAGGATGATAAGAGAACCCTGACTACCGTTCATCTCTGGTGAAGACTTATTCAAGCGGTTAAGTACATTACTACTACCAACAATAGTAGAGATTTGTGCTTTTTCCGAATGATTCTCAAACAATTCTTTGAATGCACTAGCTCCATTCCATCCTGTGTTATAGATTGAAAAGTTTGTGGTATTGGTTCTGAATAAGAAACCGAATATTGCTGCTGACACAAAGGGATAGCTGATGAAAATAGCTAGGACAATCATTGCAGAGGTGGTACGGTTAATCTCTACCATGACATCTCACTTAGCATCTATTATTAAGTCTGAAATAGCTATTTCTTATATAATAATCAATATTCTTCAGTAGCTCCAGGGATTTCACTAGCAGATGTAGCTGTTTGGAGGAATTGGTGAAGTCCCGATAACCCATCTTTGAATTCCTGAGTTGTGAGAGGAGCTTGACCATATCGTGCTTTCTCAAAAGCCATTACAATAGCATTGATAGCACTAGGATCTAAATCACCGCGATTCATCAGCTTTACACCTAATTGTCGTGCAGACTCGTTAGGTGCTCGGCCAACACCAAGAAAGCCCTCGGAAGCAAGTGTCATAGTTTGCCACATAAGGATTGATGCTTCCCGGAACATCTGTTGACGAGCTAGCTGCCGAATTTGAACAAGACGTTGTTCGATTTCCTGTTCAAGGACAGTCTTTGACGGTCCACCTCTTCTTAGGACTTCTTGGACTTGTTCTCGAAAATAGAACAATAAAAAGCCAATAACTATCAAAGCACCTAAACCAAATATAAAGATAATTTCAAGTTGAGCAAAGAGATTGATTCCTTTCATTCTTATCACGATTCTCGAAATTTTTATGTGGTAAATTTATCCTGATTTAATCAACTTAGATTAATAGAGTTTTCATATATTTTTTAATCTTTGTTTCTATCAATATTTATATCATTTCTTTAAAGATGTATTAATAATCTTGAAATGTCTGAATTTTTTCGCATCCTGAGTGAAGTTTCACGCACTTCTTATCCCTTTAAATCGTTCGTACAATGCAGCTATCCCAATTCCACCCCCGAAAGCAAGAATAGGAGATATAATAACTATAAGCAGGTTTTCAAGAATTGATGGAGCACCAGGTTGGCTAATTTCAAAGAGATGCGAGTTAATCTGTCTTTGATTGGCAGTTCTATCATAAATTGATATCCTTATGAAATATCTATCCCTGTCTTCTTCTGGAATATCCAGGTCTTCTAAAATATCCAGCACTTCTGAAATATTAAGGAATAGTGATGCACTGGTTTCTGTTGGAGTTATATCTGGATCCCCATGTTCAAAAGTTTTAAGAACTTCCATCGACGAGTTTAAAACAAGTTCAAAAGTTAACGTGCTTACATTGAGACCACTTTGGTCATCACTAAATGTCACATTTAGTATAAGCTGGTCCCCACCTTTTAGCTTTTTCGGCAGCTCGT
>CAZALJ010000009.1:0-16338 GCA_964485715.1 uncultured archaeon | reverse complement strand
GTTTAATGGCAGCGGTATCAAGTGGTCCCGCACGAACCCAAAGACGGTTATGCTTGTTTGGCGATTTTGCTAAGGATTGTTGATTAGACTCTGCTTGAACAGACTCTCGAAAGACAACGATAGGTTCACTCTGTGTAACCTCAATTCGCTGAAGGTCTTGTAAATCTTTAACAGCTATTTCTAAATGGAGTTCTCCTGTCCCTGAAAGAAGATATTCACCTGTTTCTTCGTTAATTTTTGTCTTGAGGGAGGGATCGACTAGCTCCATAAGCTGCATACCTTCTGCTAATTTTGGAAGCTCACTCGGAGTTTTGGCTTCTATCGCAATCGTTACTACTGGCTCCACAGCATAAGAAAGTGCATGGAATGGCAATGTAGCCTCAAGGCTAGTTACCGTACTACTAGCGGTAGCACCACGTAATCCCTGTAAAGCTACGATATTTCCTGCAGGAATTGCTTCTACTTTTTCTGTTTTGGCGCCCATAAGCATAGAAACCTGTTGTATATTGGTGGTAAAGCGCCGCTCCTTTCCACCTGGTTTATATCCTGGAAGTAGAGCTGAAATTTTCTGACCAGCCTTTATTGAACCAGAAAAAATTCTTCCCATGGCAATTATTCGCTTTGCTTTTCCTGGGATCATTTTGGAAATTGCGATCATAGCAGGTGCGTTTTCATCACATTCTAGCATCCCTTTCCCTTCTGGTGTGTCAAAAGACCCAGCCCAGAAACTTTTAAAGCGATATTTTTGAGCTTCAATAGGTGATGGGCAAAATCGAACAACCATATCTAAAACAGCCTTCTCTACTGGAAGCCATTTTTCCAATAAAGCTTTTGCTATTCTTTTTGGCGGTTCAAGCCAAACAGTCTCATCTAGTCGCAATTCTAATTGTTTTGCTACTTTTTTAAGTGAATCTAAATCATTATCTTCTGCTTTCTGATATATTTCGTAAGTTGGCTTTAGAACCCCATTCACAAAGTTGTTTTTCATCCAGAGGCTTTTAATCAAAACAGCTTTCTCAATCGCTTTCCCTGTTTTTTTATCAATCGCTTTCCCTGTTTCATACCAAATCTCTGCTAGAGCAGGAATTGTCAATCCAAAACGATGAATTGCTGAACCAAAAGCGACAGTACCTTTGCGAGGATCTACGCGCCAGATTTTCTTGTATTCAGGAGGTGCATATGTCTCGATAAGGACATTAAAGTCACTAATTATTGTCTTGAATTTTTCATACGCATCTTCGGGTGTCATCCGCATTTCAGTAATTAAACGGTCAACTTTATTGATTATCAACACAGGACGGACTCGTTCGGCCAAAGCTTGCTGAGTAACAACTTCAGTCTGAACCATGACTCCCTCAACAGCATCAACAAGAACCAAGGCCCCATCAACCACTCGTAACGCCGAAGTAACTTCACCAGAGAAGTCAACGTGTCCAGGGGTGTCTTGAAGATTGACAAGATATGTTTTCTGGTCAAATTCATGTACCAATGAGATTCCTGTTGTTTTTATCGTGATCCCGCGTTCTTGCTCATCGTCTCGTGTGTCTGTAGCTCGTGCTTCTCCAGCAATTTTTTCTGCAAGAAGTCCACACGCTGCAAGAAGGGAATCTGTTAGGGTCGATTTCCCATGGTCGATATGCGCAATTACTCCAAGATTTCTAACTAAATCCCGATTGATAAGTAGTTTTTGGGCCTCTTCTATAGTAAATTTAGGCATTTATTTCACCTTATTGAATCGTTTGTGATTACTAAAAAATATTAGATGAATTAACAGGTTCCATTTGTTGTGTACAATCAATGGTTCATTATAATGAAATATCCTTTGTTAAGATGACTTAGTTTGGTTCAAATGATCATGATTGGGCTTTTAATGGAGAAAATATCAACCTTTCCAAGTTGACATTTGTCTGCGTCAGCTATCTGCTTTAACTCGCGATTGTTCACTAACTCTAATATTTCACTATTAAGCAAAAAAGATATCAAAAGCCTTTTTTAATGCGTTAGTTGTCGGATACGTGTTATCATGTCAATCGAAAAGGACAAAGTAAATACGATTCTTCGAGAATTTCAGGAGACTTTAAAGAAATACCGTCCTAATACATCCGAATTACAGTTGATCACTTCTAAAATCTCTCAAATGACAGCCAGAAACATAGAGAAACGATTCAGTTACTCTCAAGCTTCTGGTTCAGAGCGTTCAAAAAAAGTTCCCACTTCCCAACCTAAGAAAAAGTGGCATAAGATAAATATCGATTAGACGCTAAAACCATTGATATCTAAAAGACTGCTTTCTAGAAAACACAATTTTTTTAAAATTGCTGAAAGGGGAGTGATTACTATCTTCTAAATGATAAGCTGGTTTGTTATGGCCAAAATTCGAGTAAAATATATGTTACATCTCTATGCCATCCCTATCTTGCTTGCTTTTTTTCACATTTGTTATAGAATAAAAGTCTGGGGAAAAAAATACGTTCCTGCCAAAGGTTGGGGTGACAAAGGGATTATTATCATGAGTAACCACCGATCTCACTTAGACCCGTTTTTAGTCGGTATAGCAGCATTCCCACGTTTTTACAGACCATTTTTTTATCCTGCTGATGCTAAGTTATGGAAACTTCCCTTTTTCCGCCCAATCCTGCACGGCATGAATTGCTTCCCTGTTTTCAAAGGGAGTAAAAGAATGGATGTAATCAAATACCATATAGCGGTTATTAACAACGGTGGTTCTGTTTCTTATTTTCCTGAAGGAGCTCGAACTAAAGATGGAAAATTACAACCTGGGAAAGTGGGTGCAGGATGGATTGCTCATTCTACCCGCGCCCTAGTTATCCCCTGTGCTGTTATGAATACTGATATTGCTATGCCAGTGGGTAAACCTTTTACATTGGGGAGTGGCCTTAGAAGAATCACATTAAAGGTGAAATTTGGCCGACCACTTGATTTAAGACGGTATTACAAATTACCAAGTTCGAAAGAGACCTCCCAAAAGATCAGTGACCTTATAATGGATGAAATTGCAAAACTCTTGAAAAACTTGTGATTCTTTCAATACAATTAATAAAAATCGTAATAAAAGGAAATTCTCTGTTAAAAAGGTGGATTAATAATGGCTCGTTTTGTGACAAAGGAAAAATTAAATGAATTATACGATATATTAGAAAACATAGGGGTTGACATTCTATATCTTTCTGACTGGGAAGAACATCGAAATGTAAACGTAAAATACCTCACTGGTCATCCTGAGGATGCTAATCTATTCGTAGATGTCCAAAATCGTCAAACAATACTCATTCCTTGGGACTTTCAGTTGGCTAATAAATTTGCAGAAGTAAATCAAATAATAGATATGGCTGAGTTTGATGGAGGAGTTACTCCTGCAACAGCAGAAACTCTTAAAAGTATTACAGATTCTAATCCCAAGATTGGCGTTCTTAGGGAGATTCCATACCATCGTGTTCGAACTGCTCTTGAACAAGTACCAAACGCGGAAATAGTGTTTAAACCAAAAAAGATTGATTCTCTACTCGACAGATTACGATCTACTAAATCTTCAAATGAGATTTCCTTATTAAAAAAGTCAGTAAATATAAGTAACCAGCTTGTTGAGGAAATGGAAGATCGGATGACCACTCGAACTGAAATAGAGACTGAAATGGATCTTGCAATCTTTGTTGAAAATCGGATGCGAGAGTTAGGGGCATTTGGAAGCGGTTTTGAAACTTTAGTGGCAAGCAGTGCAAGATCTTGGCAAATTCATACATATCCTCGTGCTGATCAATTATCAATGTTTCGACCTGGCTTAGCTTTAATTGATTTTGGGGTGAGTGCTGAGGGTTTTACTTCAGATGTTACAGTACCATTTATTATGGGGAAAATGAATAACAAAATGAAGTTAATTGTTGAAACAGTGGAATCTGCTCACAATAAAGCAATTGAAACTCTTAAAAATGCGACTTTTCTCCATGAGGTTGCAGAAGTGGCAATAGGGATAATAGAATCAAAAAACTACAAAATGCCTCATGGACTGGGACATGGTATTGGATTAACTGTGCATGATTCCCCTTTTCTGAGAAAAAGGCCCACTCACGAGACGTTACTGAAAAATTGGACAGATACACCACTTGAAGAGGGCATGGTCTTCACAATTGAACCAGGAATCTATGAAAAGGACGTAGGTGGATTTCGTCTCGAAAATGACGTGATCATTACATCTACAGGCCCTGAGGTGGTTACGAACTCTCGTCCATTGTTTATTGAGTTATAGCAAAGAAATCTTCTGAGAGAATTTTTTGATTAATATCACAGAACACAGCTGAAAGGTTCCAATCCGAGGCGAATGTGACACCACATAATATTATCTCAAAATCAAATCGTTGGCTTTGATCAAGCATTTCCTTCTGGTTGGTAGAAAATGAGAATTGAAAGGGTGCCCATGAATTTGTAGATGTACGAGATTTCACTTCAATAATAAACCCCCTAAGCTGGTTAATTAGGGGTTCTTTTGACAGATATCGAACTAATCCTTCTTTTTCATAGAAGAACCGACATATTATTTCTTCTGATGTTAATTGAGCATTTTTATCCTGAAAAAAAGGAAATATTCCCAAGAAATCCATTGTTTTCTGATTTTTCAGTAGAAAATCTACATGCCTTCCCTTGACAGAAGACTTTTCTAAATATTTCAAAGCCATTGAGGGACGTATTATTAGAATTGGGAAGCGTTGGGAGAGTATATAGCGAGCAAACTCCTCGGCAACTAAACCTCTAAGGACTGTGTTTTCTCCTCTCTTAAGGTTGTAATACATGAAAAATCCCTTCAATTTTTAGATTTAAGAAAAGTAACTGTTCCTGTAGGAATAATTACTTTATCGGACTCGGAAATTTCTAAAACTAATTGACCATATGGGGAAATGTCGACTGCTTTCCCCTGATATTCTCCTTCGGGACTTTGAACAATTATATTCATACCAAGGATATTATCCTTTTTTTTCCATTCACTAAGGAGAGGTTGGGGACCGTAAGACTTTAAAATTCTGAAACAATCTTCAATTTGCTGAATGATTTCTTGTAGCAAAATATTAAGGTCAATTTCCACGTTGAACTCTTCATAAACTGTCGTAATTTGATCTTGAAGTGCAATAGAAAACTGGTTTAACGTATTATTAATGTTTAGACCAATTCCAATGATTAAATAATTTAAAGAAAATTGTGTTATTTTTCCCTCAACTAAGATTCCCCCAATTTTCTTCAGATTGTGTCTAACCAAAATATCATTAGGCCATTTTAACAAAGTTCTGATATCAAAGGTCTCTAAGGCATTAGCGATTCCTAAGGCTGAAATGATAGGAACCATCCCTACCAACTTTAACTCAATTTGAGGTTGAATGGCTAATGAACTCCACAATCCTCCGTTGGGTGACTCCCAAAACCTTCCTTCCTGTCCTTTACCTGCTGTTTGTTTCTCTGCAACAATTACAAACCCGATTTGATTCTTTTTTTCAATGAGTTTCCTAGCCAGATCGTTGGTTGAGCCTACTTCAGCATAACTATAGATTCTTGGACATAGTTTAGAATGTACCAGCTTTTCCTTGACAAGATCAGGCATATTAAATACCTAATCTAGTCTAAACATTAAAGGATTGATAAATATAACCTTGGTTCTGGATAATTTTTTTTTATGGTCTTTTGTTAAGGTAATGTTCACATTTTCTATTTCTATAAAAGAAGTAAATCTGGAAAGAGGCCATTATTGATTTTTGCTGATGTGAAACTATTTTTAAAAAAACAACACACCAAATATTAGATATTCAGTTATTGTGGTGAACTCTCGTGAGTTCCATTGAAAAAGGTGTCAAGAATGAGTTTACTTAAGTAAAAAGTCCTTGGTTTTATAAAAACTAAAAGTGACTCCTCCAACTAGGGTCAAAGCTAAACTCATAGCAGAAAAATATCTTTGAGTTGCAACCAAGTTGCTGTATTCTGGTGGAAAAAATGGTTCTATGAAAAAGAAAAGGAAAAACCCACTTGTAAAAATCAAAATGAAGATAAGAGAGGAAGTGGTTACCCTTTTTAAAGTGGGAATAGTCGAGTCATTCCAATCCTCTGCAAGTGAACAGGATATTGTAGCAAGGATGATACTTGATCCTAGGATGGTTCCCCACAGAGCAAAAAAATATGTCATAGGATTGAGATAGAGAAGAGTTAAAGCGAAATACGTTGGGGGTATTTGAGCTAGAAATCCCCAACCAAGTGCAGCAGCGATTAAACCTAATCCCTCCAATCGTGACCAAGAAAATTGAACAACTGCTGCCATTAATAGTAACCTTAGTTTTATCTGCGTTTAAAAGTAATTTTCCCTTCACGTTTTGTTTGAGTTAATTGTTTTAAGAGTTGTCGTAATTGATCATCAGTAATTTTTTCAGAGACTCGTCTTGTTTGAGTAAGCTGAATTAATTGGTTTTCTAACGTCATTGCATAATCTGGCTTCGCTAGCTTGATATTAGCGAGCCTCTCTCGTGCTTCATTAGTTAGTATCCCTTTTAGAATCGCTTGACGCTGGTTCTCAATTTGACGTTGTTGTTCTTCCGCCTGTTGTTGAGTAAGTTGTTCACTTTGAATTTGTGCAAGACGTTTCTTACGGAGTGCTTCTAATTCAGGATCTTCATCCGCCATTGCTGTCAAACCTCTTTTAGAGAATTTTAAATACTCCCGTTGTCAAATTGCTTCAAATTTAGATTACTCCTATATTTAATGAGCTTATAATATTTTCTCTGAGTGGGAATTATTAAGTTTATCATAGATTTATGTCTTCAGTTAGTATAATGATAGTTCAGGAAGTTGTTGTTTAACTTTATAAGCCATACTATCGACAAAACTTCGGCCAGCTGGAGTTACCACCCTTCCCTCACCTGCAACTAGGGAAACATAACCACCTTTTTCTAACTGGTGAATCGCATGTCTAACAATAGCACCAGATCCCCTAGCTGTCTTTTCTGGTTTACTTCCTCGATTTAGTCTTCCCCCATACATCTTTCTTAAATGCATCACTCCCATGGGTCCGTACAAATAGATTTTCCTCAAGACCGAAGCTACACGGATGAACCACCAATCTTTTCTCTGTTCTGGCGCATTTTCCTGAGCAACACTTAGTTTAACAAAATTTGCCCATTTGGGCGGTTGAAAAATTTTGTCTTTAGACTTTAGCTCCTCGGAAATTGCTTCGATCAGTAATTTGCTAGGAACCATTTGTGCTGTGACCATATTTTCTTCTCCACTTGATATTTTTGGAATATTTTCGATTTAATAAGTATTATTTCATCTTAATTCCTTATTTAGATCAACTAGAGAGGAATTCAATGTTATTTTTAGTTGTTGTTATTCAAAGCAACTAGCAATCCCTAAGAAGAAAAGACACAAAAGACAATATCTTTTTCCCTCTTTTTTGAAAATCCTGCTCATCATAAGAGCTTCTCAACCAACAAAAGACACTGAAAGTTGAGGAAGATACCGTGTCTTTGAGATCAAAACAAATTTTTCTTTACATCATTATATGTGTAATATTCAGTACTCACAACGTGTTAGCAATTGGAGTGGGCGATCCCGCGAGGGAGGATCCAGTTGTTGTGTTGTTTGATGAAGGCCATGGGCAATTTTTCAATCGCTCATTGTATAGTCAAGCAATTTCGGATTTGATAAAGAATAAATCAATGAAGATAGTCTTTAATAGAGGGGAACTAAATAATACAAGTTTTGAAGGGGTTGATATTTTTGTCTCTACAAATCCTCAACTATTTTATTCAGTTGAAGAAGGTTTTCACATTAACAGGTTTCTTACCCAAGGAAATTCAATGTTTCTAATGGCAAACCCTCTGAATGAAGATAATGAGACCCTAACTGGCCGTGGGGACATTTTTAATGCTTTTTTAGAAGGTCTCGAGTTTGTATTTTTTATGGGTAATTTCTGGGCGGATACCATATATATTGGAGACCATAAACCTGCTGATGTAGTCTATAATGAATTTGTTAACGCGGGTACTTCTGAGTATTTGCATCTTACTCTGAATAGTACTGGTCATGAGATTCTATCAATCAGCAAAAATATTACTTCTATAGTTACTTATTCATGTTCACTTGAAAGTGCCATAGAAAAAGTCATTTTAGGCTCTCCTGAGGCCTATGCAGAGAAGATTTCAGGTGAGATCCATTTATTTTCTACAGAAATAATACTACTTGGAGCATCTTCACCGGAAATAGAAACTGGAGCTAAAGTCTTGCTAGGAGGTTCTAGTATCATGTTTAGTGATTTGTATGATCCCGTTTTAAATTCCTCCTGGTATGAAAGCGAAAATAATTCACTCTTATGGCTTAATATCTTTGATTGGTTAGCAGAAGTATCCCCAGAGACTCTTCCCCCTTCCTTTTTGTCTGAACAGATTTCATTCATAATATTAACACTAGTTGTTGCCTCTATCATCTTTTTACTAGTTGGAGTGCTATTCTTTCTAGTTGGGTCTGGACAAAAAATTTCGATCGCAAAATCAGGAGAAGAAATAGTAGCTCAACCTGAGCTTCAAACCTCTGCTGATAAAGCTATTAGTCCTAGCTCTGTTCAACCTAGTCCCCCTTCTAAGAAATCGAGACGGGATAGGCGACTTCGACAGATCAAGAAACATCATCGTAGAAAGAAAAAGTAGGAGATTAACCTCTTGGGTCGGAAACGAAAAAGAATTGTACGAACAAAACCTATTCCTACACTTCCGAATGTGTTTGATTGTCCTGTTTGTGGTACAGGCAAGTCAGTCAACATTGAGATCGATAGGAAAATTAAGACTGCAATAATTAGATGTGGAACATGCAAAACTCAAGCTACTAGGCCAATACGTTCTATTGAAGAACGTGTCGATGTCTTTGGCGACTGGTTAGATGAGTTATTAATGGAAGAAAGTAATAACACTGATTTTCTTGGATCTGATAACTAAAACTATTAAGTGATATCTAATATCATATCCGCTATTTAGTGTTATTCCAAGACAGGAATGAGGTAAATGACTTCAATCTACCTGATACCTATCACAGGCCGTCCAAATGCTGGTAAGACCTCTTTAATAAATTATCTAAGCCATTCAAAAAGGCCTGTCGGCAAACAGGCTGGGACGACTTTGAGAATAGCATCAGTTCCGCTTGTTAAGAACCTGTTTTTAGTAGACCTTCCTGGATTTGGAAGGATAACAAAACGTTCCAAAAAACTAGAAGACCAAATAAAAAGTGAAATTGTCCGTTTTTTGGAGGATCCTTTAAACCAATTGCTGTTTGCTATCCACATCATTGATATTTCTACCTTCCATCACATGGTAACCAGTTTAGAGAGAAAGGGTATAATCCCTTTAGATATCGAAATGATTCAATTTGTGACTGAAAGAACAAATCTCCCTCCTATCATCGTTCTTAACAAAATTGATAAAGTTAAAACAGTGTTGATAGAGCAAAATCTTACATTATTGCAGTCATATAATCTTCCCGAGATTGAGCTTTTTCTCATATCGCTAAAAACTAAGAAAAGCTGCCGCAACTTACGAAATAGAGTTAAGGAATTAACAGTTCAGAAATTGGGATCAAAGTACCAGCATTGGTAGTTTTTTTTATGAATATAAAAGAGGTATATGTTATCAATAAATGAAAATTATTGAAAAAAAACGTTAACTAAATAAAAGCTGATTTAAACAAAAATTGAGATGAAGCTCAATTCATTAATGAATGTTTTTTCCTGAAAATTGTTAATGAGGAGCTAAACTTGAGTAATATTGAAGAGCTAATAAAGCAAATTTCTCAAAAAGCTGGTCTTTCTCGGGCTGAAATTAAGAGAAAGATTGAGAAAAAACAAGAAGAATTAGGATTCTTTGTTAATGACATAGCAGCGGCTTATATTATTGCCAAAGATCTTAATGTTCCACTCGGGCGTCCTGAATTAACAAAAAGACCCAAACTTACAATAAAAAGTCTTAAGAAAATGGAGCCAGGGTTATCAGGGGTGAGTCTTACTGCAACTATCTTACGCGTTTATCATCCTATCGAATTCGTTAAAGAAGGCACCAAGGGTATTTTGGCTCCTATTCTATTACACGATGGAACCGATAGTATCCGTACTGTTCTCTGGGGATCAATGGCTCAGCGTATTACAGAAAGAAAGGTTGAGCGAGGATCTATCATTAAGATTAAGCAAGGTTACACTAAGTTAGGGAGAACCCAGGAATTAGAGCTTCATCTTGGGGATCGTGGCTTGCTAGAATTGGATACTGAGACTGAAGCTGAAAATCTCCCTGACCCCGATAATGAACTCATAAGCTTCGATTCGATTGATGAGGAAATGCTAGAAATTGACACCAAGGCTATAGTCCTTAGGATAGGAAAACTTACTACTTTTAATCGCTCTGATGGAACCGTAGGTCGTGTTTCCAATTTATTTCTTAAAGGTATTAGAGCAACACGACGTATGGTACTCTGGAATGATCGTGCTGAAACAGCATTTAACTTTACAAGGGGGGATGAAATTCTAATCCAAGCTGCTAATGTTAAATTAGATCGGGACGGTAAACCTGAAATACATACCACACGAGCCACTTATATCACAAAAATTGGTCAACATACTCTGCCTGAGCCCAGTGAAATAGAAATTTCAGAACCAGAAAAAAGAGAAGCAATAGAGAAAAAACTTGATGAAATAGAACCTAGTGACGGATTGGTTACAATTGTAGCTCGGAAGGGTCCTGTAAGTGAACCAAGTAGTTTTACGCGAAATGATGGGTCAACAGGTTCAGTGAAAAGAGCAGCCATATTTGATGAAACAAGTGAAATGACATTAGTGCTTTGGAATGAAGCGATCCCATTATTCGACGCGTTAGGGGATGAACCTTTTCAGATAAAGAAATTACGGGTCAATTTATCAAGATACAAGACGATAGAATTGCATACTATGACTGAAACAGAATTTACCCCTCTTGAGTCTTCTAAAATTCCTGAAGATCCCCCACTTCAAAATATCACAGAGATTGAACCTAAACAAGGTTTGGTATGTGTTCAAGGAGTAATTCAGAGTGTTTCTGAAGTGAGAGAATTTAGCCGCTCTGATGGAACCACAGGTCGCGTGGCTTCAATGTCAATCCAAGATAATACAGGATCGATTCGAGTGGTTGCCTGGGATGATAGCGTTGAGAAGTTAAATTCGATTCGAGAAAAAGAAATGGAATTTGTTAAGATATTCTTTAGCAGGATTCGGCAAAAAGATACTGATACAGTAGAAATCCATCTGACTCCTCAAAGTCATATTCGACCATCCTCCCGTATTCCAGTTGCATTAAGAGAGATTGAAATTATTAAGGAAGAGCAAACTGCTCCCCAATCAATACCAGAATATCAAAAGGTTGAACTTTCCGAAATATCAGAAAATGAAGACGAAGCTTTAATAGAAGTCCTTGGGAAAGTAGTCAGGCTCTTTCAACAGAGTCCTTATTATCGGGCTTGTCCTCAATGTCGTAAAAAGGTAACAGAAACAGATGCAGGATGGATTTGCCAAGAACACGAAGTGATTGAACCACAAATTCGATTTCGTCTTTCAGGGACACTTGACGATGGAACAAGTACAATTAGAACAGTTTTCTTCGGCCTTTCAGGAGAAATTCTTACAGGAATGGGAAGTAATGATATTCAAAAATTAATAGAGAACGATCTGACCGATGATGAAATTTTTGCTATTGTGCAACAAGAAGCAGAAGGAAAAACCATTCTAGTTCAAGGACGAATTCAATTGCAAACTCAGGAGGTGCAAGGAGAAACGATCCAGCGACAAGTACTATTTGCTAATCGTGTAAGATTTCCTTCACCCAAGATGATAACAGAAGAATTACTAAGTGAGCTCCAGGAACCCTGATATACTCCAGCGCTTTGTTTATAGCAAAATCTATTAGATTTTTTCAACGATCATAGGCCTTCCCAATTAGAACCGTGAATAATCCTATTCCCTCGTGAGGTATCCTATAGCCATAGATCCCTGACATAGCATACTGATGTGATTTTTCGATTTCAGCTAGAGAAATCACTAGAGCTGTGTAAAGCGATCCACCAAGTTCTGGTTCAAGCTCCTATCTACACGTAAATGGCAATGGCCTATAATTACCATGTAATATAAGTGTTGAATCCAGATCTGGCTGACTACTACTAAAATCAGTCACCAAAAAATGAACACAAACTGATCTTTTCGTCAATTGGTAGTTAATTACCTTTTTAATTTAACATATCGCTTTTAAACGTTAATATTAACATTATTAACTGAAAAACCACCGGTATTCCCTAAGGTTGCGTATTTCTCGTTAATATTTCCACACGCGATACATCTCATGAAAACTTCAATCTATTCCTTTTGCATTTTTTGGAGTTCCGAGAGTAGAATTTCATTTGTTTTTTCAAGGTTAGTTAGTTTCACAAAAACCTCTTTCCAGATAGGAGAAATTTCCAAAGCCAATGCCTGTTCAGCTTTGTAAGTACCCTTCTTAAAATCTAACCATCCGAGAATGGCAGCTATTGGAAAATACATACTGCCAAAGATCATAAAAAAAATCGAGTACGATTTTAGAATCTCAGGAATAAAAACGAGGTTTTTGAATAACAAGTTATAAAAGATTAGGGTAAAATTTAATAGAGAAAAAGCAAGAGCAAACCAGGCACTGTGACCTCGCAAAAAGTATTGTTTCAACCGGGCTAACCTATCAATCAGTTTTCTTAGTATTGTTTTTGTTTCTTTCACCGTTTTTCACATCCTTTGGTTTAGATTACAAATTTCTAATTATTTTTATTAAAGAATTATTCTATTGTTGACAAGAATTTTCTTTTATTTCTTAATCAGCTAAACTAGAATTATCTGTTTATTAACTTCCCAACGCCACCAATCTATATATTATCAGATATTCTTTTTATTACATAGCTGTAAAATTCTTTCTAATCAAATTTAATAATAATTAATCATTATTGTTTGATTTTACTGCGTTTGATTTCAATAAATAGTTTCCAAATAGGAAATATTTACTGGTTTCAAGAATAGAAACTTTTATTATCCTTTTACAGAAATTTCTTGCACATATGAATAATTTCATATTAAAAGTAAGAAAAATTCCTATTATTCATCGTGAATACTAAGGAAACCATCATCGTGAACTTATCCAGAGAAAAATTATCAGAAATAGACATTCTTCGAATAATTTCAATCCTGATCATTGTATTAATGATTCATATACCAAATAATTATGCTTATAATTTTTTTATAGAATTAGACGCTTATACAGGTTTTTTATTTCATACACTCGGAGTATATGTCGCTATAGGTTCATTCACTTTCATTTCAGGCTTTGGTCTTTATTTACAAAGCAATAATAGAAACATTAATACTTCTGATAAGCTAAATACCTTTTTGAAGAAGAGATTCCTCAGAATTTTCCCTCTTTACTGGATTGCTTTGATTATTTTCCTCATTATTTTTGATTATACGGAAATGAATATTAATTATCTTTTTGCTCATTTTCTTGGATTACAGATCATTCTTGCTCCTATTTATAGTTCACCAATTTGGACTTTATGGTTTATTGGTTTAATTGTTATTTATTACTTGATTTTCATTATTCTCAGCTATTTAGGTTCTTTGAAAAAAATCATACCTGGTTCACTAGTCATTCTAATATTTTTCTTGATTTTACATTTTAGTTTAGGTCTCGTGGAATATCGATTCTTTGTTTTTTATCCACCTTTTATAATTAGCATAATTGCTGCTAATATTTACACGTCTCCTCATAGCAGACGAATAAAAGAGGTTTTGGATAACCAACATGCTTTAGTTATCCCAATCATAATTTCATGTTGTATGATAATAAGTTGGTTAGTGTATCCTAATTTGGCCGAATTTTGTTATTCAACGTTTAATTCAACATTCCGTACTTCTATTTTATATTTTATTTTTGAACAACAGATTACTTTAAGTGAATTTGCTATTGCAATACTCCTCGTAGATTTAATCATAATCGTTTTCATCAGCTTTGTCCTTTCAATGTTCTATTTAATATTCAAAGCATTATCACTGATTTATGATGGAGATAGAATTAATTATGCAGTCTCTCTTGTAGCTTACTCAACTTATGGAGTATATCTCTTCCATCGTCCTTTTTTAGCCACTTTTGATGAATTAATGATGGAGATCTTTAACATTGATATGCTTTTAAAATCTAACTTCTATTTGATATTGTTAACAATACCTTTCTTATTCATTCTTGCTTTCTTCATTCAAAAAGCCTCAGATAGAGGAATTACAATAATAACAGGTAGATTAAGCAGATATTTTTCACCTACTGCCGCAAGAAGCAGCATTCGAACTGAGGAGTGAGATTTATCAGATTTGAATTGGACTAGGAGTTTGATAAATTAAAGAGATTTCAAAACAATCGTTCCTTCCTATGAGGTGTATGAGTGAAACTTCGAAATAATTTGATTCTAGTACTTCTAACCAGTTTAACTCTTTTTCCTTGTTTATTTCAAAATAAAATTGCTGAATCTACGTTTTCATCCTCAACTACTTATTTTCCTACTGATAATTGGCGAAAATCTTCTCCTGATGAAGTAAAAATGAATTCTTCCAAGCTGGATAGTATGTACCAGTATATCATTAGTCAAGATATTGGAATTGATAGCATACATATTGTTAGACATGGATATTTAGTTTATGAGGAATATTTCGACTACTACAATTACTCCTCTCTCCATCCTATGTGGTCGACTACAAAGAGTATCATAAGCATATTGATTGGAATTGCAAATGAGACTGGCTTTATTACGAATCTCGATGAACCTATACTAAATATTTTTTCTGAAAGAAGTTTTACTAATATGGATGCAAGAAAACAAGACATCACTATTCGTCATCTCTTAAAAATGCAGAGTGGGATCCAATGGAATGAACATGATGTCCCTAATTTAATTGGTACTGTAGATAAACATGATTACGAGTTACTCACAAATCAAACAATGGAATGTCTTCTCGAATCTTGGCCTTTTAATCCTGTGAATGACCTCTTTCAAATGTTTAATAGTTCTGACTCAATTCAGTACTTATTAGACAAACCTATGGAATCTGATCCAGGGACAAAGTTTTATTACAATTCAGGTACTACACATCTTCTCTCAGCGATCATTCAGAAGAAAACAGGGATGCCGACTGAGACTTTTGCTAATAATTGCTTATTTTCCCAGTTGAACATCACAGAGTATTCATGGTTTAAGGATTCTCTGAATATAACTGTTGGAGGATTGGGTTTATGGTTAAAACCATTCGACATGTTAAAAATTGGTTATTTATATTTAAATAAAGGAATGTGGAATGGAACTCAAATTGTTCCAATAAAATGGGTTCGGGAGTCAACTCAAGAATATACCTCTGGATATGGTTATCTATGGTGGATCGACAGACAGGGAAGGAATTTCTACTACTCACATGGATTTGCAGGGCAGTACATTATAGTCAAA
Source organism: uncultured archaeon (assembly GCA_964485715.1). Taxonomy (GTDB): domain Archaea; phylum Asgardarchaeota; class Heimdallarchaeia; order Hodarchaeales; family Hodarchaeaceae; genus Hodarchaeum. The sequence continues at coordinate 783 of CAZALJ010000009.1, read as the reverse complement.
CCTGATAAAAATTTGGTAATTGCTATCACAGCAAGCGAGTGTCACACTAATTTTCCTTATGTAGTAATTAGTTCCTATATTCTAGAATCAATTCTTGCAGAAACAACATACTTTACAAGTTTTTCAAGTCTTCTAGTGTTATTTCCTTATCTAATACTAACAACACTTGTGTGGCGTCGTAAGGATTCATAATATCTCTCAAATCCTTCCTCATCTTGTATATATTTTTCTTAATATTACCAACGATGAGCAACATTTTCCAAATTAATTTACGTGTTAAGATTGTGGTAAATCATATCTGATGGATCACATTCGAAATTAACTAGTACTCAAGCCTTAAGTAGAATCATAATAAATTAAAATGATCTAATTATTAACGAAAAAAACTGCGTAGAATAGGGATGGTGGGAAAAAAAATCGGTTCCAAAGGAGAACGATTTATTTTCTCTTCTTCCTTCTAGAAACACAGACAAGAAGACACAGAGTGAGAGCTATAATTGCGGATGACCAACCATCAGCATCAGCTGCGGTTTTACGATTGTCAATTCTAAAGGAGTCAACTGACGAATGTTCACTAGTTAATCCTTCTGAACATAAAGCAACAACTTTCAAATAACCTCGCTGATCATTTTCTACAGTAGTTGTATCCCATTCATATTCTGGAGTTGTCAAATCGGTTGCCAATTCTTCCCAAATCAAATCGGCTCCCACTTCTTCCCAAGTAGAATAATAGAGGGTATAAGAAACAGAATGACCTGAAAAATCCGTCACAGAGCACCATTT
>CAZALJ010000008.1:0-16616 GCA_964485715.1 uncultured archaeon | reverse complement strand
TCAGACAACCTCTTTTTTTAGTTTTAATTGCTGGAATTCTAGCAGGAATTACCATGCTTATCACTTATTTTAAGGTTACACCCGTTTTTACAGACGAATTTATACGAAGTGTGGGTTACACTTCAGACATGTCTGAATATTTTGATCTAGACACCTTGATGCAAATGGTATTAATGATAAGCCAACCCTTAGGATTCCTCGTAAGTTGGCTAATTATTGATACGTTTGTTCTTTGGGGTCTACATGCAGTAATTTCATCCGAAGTACCCTCCGATAAAAGAAACTATAAAATTATGGCTACGATTACAGGTTGGTCTTTCCTTCCTCGTATCTTCGAGCAGATTATTAATATTATACTTGTTATTCTATTTGTGCCTCCATCTACAATCACAATAAATAGTATGAGTGATTTGGCAGTTCTCGTTGCACTTGTATTGCCAGATGAAATAGCCCTTATTTCTTTCCTGGTTGGCTTGGTTATTCAATTATGGAGTGTTGTGATAGTATATTTCGCTGTAAAATCAATTGATCCTATTGGATCTCATGCAATTATGATTGTAATAGCTTACGCTTTACTACCATATGTCTTCTCATTCATCCTATCCTTTATTATCCCATTTGGACTCCCTATTTAATTAGAACTAGCTAAAAGCCTATCACGAAGTAATGTGAGCTCACATTACTAGAATATGGCAACTAGTCAATAAACAGATTGGCTATATGATCCCCCATATTTGTCAGAATGGTTATATTAATTGTCGAGAGTGGTAATGAACTGTCATTTTAAGCCATATCATGTCGTCTATTTTATTATATTTCCTTATTTCAAAAAAAGGTGACTTTGAAAAAGTAGGAATTGATCTCGAAAGTGTGAAAAATGGTACTCCTTGACCACAAATCACGGGTGCAATGGCTAGATGAACTTCATCAATGAGTTGTTGACCCAACATTTCTCCATTCAATCGGCTTCCACCTTCTACCATCAATTTTTTGACATTATAATCTGTTATCAAGATGTGTAAAAGCTGAACTAGGTCTGTTAGAGGCCCTTCGCCACATTCAATGACCTGACACCCTTTGTTTTCGAGCTTCTGTTTTTGGTTACGAGAACATCGCGATGTAGTAGCAATTAAGGTAGAGATATCAGGCTTATAAGTAATTACTCTGGCTTTCAAAGGAATTTTACCGTTTGAACTAACAACAATCCGAATGGGGTGCTTTTTTATTCTCGCACCAAGTATTTTCTCACTAACGGTCAATTTTGAATCATCCGTTCGAATTGTTCCACTTCCAACCATTATTGCATCAGATTCTGCTCTTAATTGATGAACTCGAGCCCAATCTTTTGTGTTAGAAAGACGAGTATCACCATGAATTGAAGCAATCTGACCATCAAGACTGATTGCTGCTGATAGAAAAACAAATGGCCGATTAGTGGGAGGTTTAGATGAGACCATTGGTAATAACTTCTCCATGGAAAAGATTTAGAGAAATATCTTCTGGAAGGTGAGATCGGAAGAGTAAATTCATGATAGGATCTCTTCCAAATAGAGTTCTACTGCTTTGAAGATCGATCACTAATAAATCTGCCCAATATCCTTCTTTAATACAGCCAGTTGGAATTTTTAACGCTTCCGAAGGATTAATTGTGATGAGTTTCAGAGCCTGAATTGGGTCGATTGAGATCTTCTGCTCTTTCAGTCGCAATACGAGCCATCGTAGTTCTTCTAGTATATTTGGCGCTGTTATCATAACATTATCAGTTCCTAGGCCAATTAAATGTCTTTTATCCATAAAATAGCTGACTGGCGGAAACCCCAATCCAAAGTAAGCATTGGATCGGGGACAAAATACAATAAATTTAGATGTGGGGATTTCAACCAGATCTTTTTCATCACAAACTGTTAAATGAATTAATATAGTCGGGTCAAGGTATTGTAAAACCACCTGAAGATCTGAAAGCCCAAACTGATTCAAAGATCCTTGAATCACTTGAGGATCCTCACCCACATGTGTTGCAACTAGAATGTTCGGAGAAGAAGTTTTATTACGAATTGCTTCTAACTCTTCTTGAGAAAAGAATAGAGGGGACGGCAATCCTAATCCGTCACATTGAGAAAGAATATTTGTTAAACTAGTCTTGGTGTTTTGACGTCCTAATATATGAAGATCAATAGGAAGATTCTTAGCAGCTTCCCTAAGTTCATAAATTCCATTTAATCCACCTTCTCTGAAATCATAACAAGCTGAAGTACCATTTTCAATCATTTCTATAATAGCATATCTCATTGCTTTGATCCGATGGACTTTAGTAAGTTTATTAGTTTGATATTTATGACCTTCAACTCCTACTGCCTCGTCTAAAGACATTTTAAATGCTTGATCTTTTAAAGCGGAATCACCAAGGTGAGTGTGAGAGTTGATAAACTTGGGTAGAAGTAAATGATGAGTAAATAAAACTTCTAATTCATTATCATCCTCTGATACATTGTGTTCAATATTAGAAATTCTTCCTAGATCATTGATATCTATTCGTACGTTTTGCTTTAACTCGAGATTATTTCCAATTAAAGCGAACTTACTAAATATTTGTTGAAGAACTACCATAGTGGAGACACGGATCCAAATAATTTGGAAAGTTCTGATAATTTGAGGATTCCATTTTTCAATTAATTGAATAGCATAGACGTTTAAAGTTTTAGTAAATCTTTTAATTTCAAATAATTTATCAGGGTTTTTCAATGTAATCTGTAAATTTTTACAAGATTTTTAAAGAAAAAACAAATCAATCATCTTACTCTATAGGACGAAATTTAAAGACTCGTCAATAATAGAGTAATGTTACGAGATTTTCTTCCTAAACATCACATAAAAGTATTTATTAGTAATCTTATTGGAATGAGAGTCTAACGGATTGTTTTTCAAGCTTTTTTCTCATTTACCATAAACTCTCTCTAGACTATGGTACTTAACAAATTATTTTCTAGACTCTTGCTATATCAAGTTAATTCAAACCAAAATTCTTAATGCTATTAACTTACAGGGTAAACGTTGGTAAAATTTTAATTGATGTACTCATATTTATTATCAATGGTAAAATTTGGTAACAAAAACCGATCTGGAATATATTGTGAAAAAATTATCAATCATTCACGTTATAAAACATGGAATACAATTAATTGGTGAAATTAATTTGAGGAAAGGGAATTATGAAAAGATGTATAAAATTACAAAATCCGTTATATAACACAACATTTTTATAGACCATTAAGTGAAAAAATTATTTGCAAACTAGTTCTACTAGTTGGTATTCTTATACAAGAATGCGTCACCGAAAACAAGTCGGTGTGATACAGCTTCGCTGTGTCGGAAAATGAACCCGTATTGGGCAGTTTTCCACCCCTCATAAAAGAAAAGGAGGTAAAAAAATGACTGTCGAAATCGAAGAGAATGTAGATCTTCAACATCGGGCTGAACTGGAGCTTTTATGCCCTTGGTGTCATACTCATACCATCAACACCGTTGTGAATCATGGTACGCTTCGTATGAAGTGTAATGAGTGCGGTATGGATGCATTTGTAACCCGAATCCCCCGAAACAAAAAGTTAACTGATTATATTTCACGAAGATTAATTGCGTGAAGAAACAGGGAAACAGCGAGATTTAGTAGGGAGGAAATCTAGGTTCTCGTAAGAAAATTGCTACAAGAGAGTTCTCTCTCTCTAGCACTCTTAATCTTATTATCTGTCAAAAAAAGTGAGAATTATTTTGTATAAATGCACATTGGCCTCCTATGCTCTATCTGGCTGTTTATCCAATCCTAAAACCTCAGCATAGCCGTCCATGTCCATGAAACCATGTCCACTTACATTAAAAAGTATAGTTTTTTCTTCATTTTCTTTCTTGCACTTTATTGCTTCATCTATCGCGCAAACAATGCTGTACGCCGATTCAGGCGCAGGTAGGAAACCCTCAGCTTTCACAAACTCTCTAGCTTTCTCGAAAACATACTTTTCATCCTCTGGATAAGCCACTGTGTCTATATATTTGTGATGTCTTAACAAACTCAAGATTGGTGCACACCCATGATATCTTAGACCATCTCCTTTTATCGGTACCATTGTTATTTGATGTCCAAGCGTAAACATTTTCAGCATTGGAGTCATTTCTGCATGGTCAGCAAAATCATACTTGTACTTACCCTGTAGATTTGGAGCTGCTTTGCTTTGTGAAGCAATGAACTTTATATCTGCCTTCTTTTTGAGGACATCGTGCATGAAGGGGATAGCAATACCACCGAAGTTACTTCCCCCACCAAGGCATGAAATTACAACGTCAGGATATTCTCCTGCAAGCTCCATTTGTTTTTTGGTTTCAAGACCTATTATGGTTTGGTGCAACATTACGTGGTTCAACACTGAACCAAGACAATATACTGCTTTTGCGTCTTTTTTAGCTTCTTCTAGTCCCTCGGAAATTGCTATTCCCAGTGAACCGTTATGGTTCGGATTTTCCTCATAGAGTTTTTTCCCAAATTCTGTTTTATTACTGGGTGAAGCATACACGTCCGCGCCATACATTTGCATGAATTTGAGTCGTTGTTCTTTCCAACGATAGACCGCGCGAACCCAGAAAATCGTACAATCTAAATTGTTCAGACTTGCGGCATAAGCGAGTGCATTGCCCCATTGACCTGCACCAGTTTCAGTTGTGAGTCGTTCGAATCCTTCTTGCTTTGCATAATAGGCTTGAGCAAGAGCAGTGTTGACCTTATGACTCCCAGTCGGACTGAAAAATTCTGATTTGAAGAATAATTTAGCAGGTGTTCCTAATCTCTCTTCGAGATTTTTTGCTCTGAATAACGGTCTAGGCCTTCCTGCAGCTAAGTATAATTCACGGATTCCCTCGGGAATCGTTATCCACCTCTGATCTGACATTTCCTGTTTCAAACATTCTTTCAAGAGCATGTTAGGTAGGTCTTTGACTCTTGAATAACCCTCATCGGGATCTTTGGGAGGTGGAAGAGGTTCAGGTAAATCTGGAATAATATTATACCATTTATCTGGTAAATCATCAGCTTTGAGAACATACTCTCGTTGTTGTTCCATATTTTACACCTTGAAATTCATTGAAGTTGTTAAATAAAATAGTTTTACGAGAATCTTTGTTTTTCAGCAATTTTCACTACAACAGAGATATATATGATTGTAGAGAGTTTTTACTAAAAATCTTTTTCAATTAATAATGCATTATCTTTTCGAAAAACATGCTTCAATTCGTGTTCCTGCTTCATTGATACTTGCTTGATCTAGAAAGCCATAAGAAACACGTATATGGTCATTGGTCGTTGTTCCGAATTCTGTTCCCGGAACTACCACGACCTGACAGTTCTCTAATACATATTCAGAAAATTCTGTTCCATCCATTCCTGTACCCTTTACATTTGGGTAAATGTAGAAAGCTCCAAGAGGATTGTAATTCAATTCGATTCCTTCCACAGAAGTGAAAGCTTTAATAGTGATAGCACGTCTTTCGATGAGTTCTTTCATCATTGCATCTCGAATGGAAGATGGAGATTGAAGGGCAATTCTAGCGGCAATTTGGGCTGGACTGTTGGCACAAGCTGTATTATATTGGTGAACTAAAGAAATAGGAGCAATAAGTTCCGGGTGACCAAGAACGTAACCTACTCGAAAACCAGTCATACAATAAGTTTTTGAAAAGGATGAAATTACCAAAACGTTATCATAGTCGATCTCTGCTGCACATGTATGTTCGTGACCATCATAAGTAATTGCCTCATATGCTTCGTCGGATATTATAATGACTCCCTTGTCTGCTGCAGTTTCAACTACTGCTTGGATCTGTTCACGAGTCATCACGCTTCCAGTAGGATTGCAGGGGAAGTTTAATACTAAGGCTTTTGTATTCGAAGTAATAGCATTTTTCACAGCTTCAGCGTCTAATTCAAATTTTTTATTCAGAGGAATTGGCTTTACTTTGCCTCCCATAAGCTTGATCTGACTAGCATAATAACCGAAAGTAGGATCCTGGATAAGAACTTCATCGCCAGGGTCGATAAGCGCAAAAAATGTATCTATCAAAGCTTCCAAGCAACCTGAAGTGACGATAACTTGATCTGGAGTATAGTCGAGATGATATTCCGTTTGATATTTAGCAACCAATGCCTCTCGTAGTTCTAAGAGTCCAGCATTTGGAGAATAACGATGAGATACAGGATCGTCAAGTGCTTTTTTTAATTGGTTAATGATCTCTGGCATGGTGGGAATATTTAAGTTTCCTAATCCAAACGATAGTATCTTGTGAGAAGAGGATTTTGCGATTTTGTGTTCTAGATCAAATAATTTTCTTAACCCTGATGGCCTGATCTGAGACATACGACTGGCAGTTCGTTTAGAATTAAATACTTTTTTTTCTAATGACATTCTACTTGCCATATCCTTTCCATTTTTGTAGAAATCGACTACTCTTCAAGAAAAAGTGGATGATCATTAAAAAGCTTCACAAAATTGTTGTTTGTAAGAAGAAATGAATAGTCCTTAAGTCTTTTTTTTATTTCAGTTCAATTGAACGTAAAATGTCATCATTCCCAAAGATAATTCTTGCATCCCAATCTCCAGCACGTGCTGAGTTGTTGACACAGATTCATTTACCATTCGTTGCTATTCCCAGTAAAATCAATGAAAGTGAGTATGAAAACAAATTAACTTCAGATCCGAAGAAGTATGTACAGTACATATCTCAAGAAAAGGTCTTTTCTGTTGCTTCTCGACTTCAACATGAAAGAGAAAAGTGTATTATTATAGGATGTGATACAGTTGTTATTAGTCCTTCTCATACAGTCATAGGTAAACCTAAGAATCGAAATGATGCGGAAAATATGCTACAAACTTTATCTGGCCAGTCTCATACGGTTATAACAGGGTGTACAATTATAATTTTTCCTAATAAAACTAAATATCAAACAATAATTTCTACATTTGTGAAATTCAGGATCCTTTCAGAAGAAGAGATAAACCATTATCTGGAAAAAGGTGAATGGCAAAATAGAGCAGGTGGTTATGCCATTCAAGGTTTGGGGGCCTTCTTAATTAGTGATATCCAAGGAGATTACTTCAACGTGGTAGGGTTACCTATTAGCTGGATTTGGCAAACCCTTTGGGATCATTACGGTAAAAAACTACTTGTAATTAAAAATAAAAAAAGATTGGATAAGTAATGTTGCGAACTCGAGTTATGCAGCGTTTATCGTCTGAACATGAAACAGTGATGTTCGCATATCACTAAAATTGGCCACTTTTATGACCAGACCTATTCCTATCAGCTTTTTCAGAGCGTTCCTAATGGTTCGATCAGAATAGGTACATCTCTTCTCCAAGTCTCCTGATGTTAGAGGTCCCTCTTGGCATAATATTTTGAAAATTCTCTTTGCACTTTGAGGCAAAGGTATTGAGGCAATTATAGTCGGTATTTCTCGTTTATTTTCTTCTTTATCTACTAAAACTTGCATCAAGTTTTTTTTTCACCATTTCTAAATTTTTAAGGGGAATTTGAGCAAAATCGGACAGATTTTTTTTGTTGTTTGTGTGATTCATGTTTTTGTTGTTTGTGTTGCTCGTGTTGATCCTGTCGCGCAACACTATATAAACCTTTTTGTCAACAAATAAACTGCTTCTAGTCAAAATTATCATCAGGGTCTCATCTTTTCTACGTTTTAAAAGAACAAATTTTGAAACAAAAAGGAAATAAAAGCTTTTTTTACGGTTCTTTGGAAAAAAAAAGAGTTGAGTATGAGAAACAATATAACTCAGCGGTAAATTGAATAGAATTAGTGGAACAGACCAGAACTTCGGGGCTTCCACTCTAGTTTGGTTGAACTTGGCCGCGCTTAAGACCCGGGGCCGAAAAGCATAACCTCTCGGTCTTAGGGTTGTTCATTCCCATGCCTGACCCGTTTTAACCTTGCATTCTTATTCCTCTCTCCAGAGGAATCTCAGCAAGAGGCCACCTAGACGGAGGATCTCTCATTGCACAAACCGAGGAGCCTTACTAGGTTTAGGCATCTCAGTTCTGGGATTAAGCTCGTCATATAGCGTTACGATTTAGCTGAGCCGCTATCCTCAGCCACCTACTGTTCCATGTAATTCGCCTTATGTACCTTTATAAAGACCGCCTCTTGTTAATAAAGGGGTTTCTCTGTGAGCTAGCTATTACTTTTATAGAGGCTTTGCCACTTTACTTAAGCTATTTACATAATAAGACTCATAATGAATTGAATAAAAGCATAAGAAAGATTAAATAAATTCAAGTAAGAGACGGTAACTGTCTTTTCCCAACTAAGTAAGGATTTTTTCAAAGGACTACAGAAAGATCTGGTTGATTTTTTTGTCCTTTTCAAATAATAATTCAACACAATCGAAAACTGGGCTCCGTCAAGTATTAACTGACATTGTAGATTCTCTCGATGGAATATATTCAGGTTTCTGCGTTGATACAGACGGACTCCTTATTGAGGAAGTGAATTTAGAAGGCACTCTCGGTAAGGAAAGCAGTCTTATTCTCTGTTCTTTAGTAGCTGGAATTCAATCAAACATGGATACCATTGGCCACGAAATTGGCAGTACCCCTTGGGTTTCTTTCACCGCCGAGAGTAGCAATTTCAAATTCTTTTTACAAGCAATTGGACGTATCGCTTTTTTAGGAGTATTAACCGATCCGTATGTGGATCTCGAACTCCTGAAGTTAATTATCGGGCCAGCAGGTGATTCAGTATTACAGATAATACAGAAATGGGGTCCTTCAAAGCGTCCCCAATCGCAAATTTCAGATTTTTCTATTTCTCGGAAAGAACTAGATGATATCTTGACCATGGAGAAGTGAACAATTCTGTCTAAGCCTCCTGTGCGTGATTCAAGAATTCCTTGCCCTAATTGTAAGAGAGGAACCCTATTTTGGAACCCTGAGGAAAAATTATACGTATGTATCAAATGTGGTATTCAGGAAGCTGCATTGGAGACTTGGATTAATGCAGCGGAACACCGGCATAAGAAAAAGGTAGAAAAACGCGAGAAAGAACATCAATGGGCATTAAATATTCTGGGGATAAAAGATCGTTTACATCCTCCGAAGAAATCAAAACTAGAACAAAAATGGGAGGAAATAATCAATTTAATAAAAAAGAAAGAGACGAAATCTCGGAATAATGATCTATAATTTCCTTCAACTTATGTTCTTTTTTCTTCAATTAAAAGCGATATAAGTAGAAATCCACGTACGATTTTCAGATCTATCTTTGTGAGGCGTAATCTTAACATTTTGACTTGTATCCTCTTTAAATCTAAGAAATGATATAAGATATTTTCAAGGGTAATCAAAAAAACTTAATTGAAGAATCATTAATATGGAATAGGAAGATTAATTTCACCCCAAGCTTGAGGGCACTTTTCGATTCAGTTTTAACAAGCAGAATGTGAGCCCAAAAACCATGGGAACGTTTGAAACACCAGAGGATATTCCTATTCAATTTTTCTTAGCCCATATTATCTTTGATGAAGAACACGGACCTGTTTTACAGTCTTATATGACTCACAAGTTAGAAATACCAAAAATAATTCTTCAAGGTGTCACAACCACGTTATTTACAATGGCTATTGGGGTGGGTGAGCCTACGGGAGAGCCTGATACAGCAATTATCCCGGTCAATGTCACAGGGATTCAAGGCCGTGTGTTGATTTATTCATTCGCGACCGATGATCCTGAAGCCCGAGGAAAGAGTCGGATTGAAAGTTTCATGCTGTTTATTCCACGTTTACATCAAGATAAATTGCTACAACATTCTCTCGCTTTTTCAAATATCCTACAAGAAGCTATTCGGGAAATAAAGTTTCAAAACAACAATAAGTACAAACCCTATCCCTTGGATAAGGTGTTTGGAAATATTAAGAAGGTTTTGTTGACTAAAATTGACACAACACTTCAAACTCGAATAAGTGAATTTTGTACCGATACGGAGACAGTTCTAGTTTCAGATGGTACTATCCGAGCAGTTCATAATATTATTTTGTCTCCAGATATAATTTCTTTAGTTGATAGAATGCCATCACTCTTGCAAGATTATGAAGATGAGCTTAAGACATTTGGAACCTTCTTTGATGCACTACCGATTGAAATTCACGGAACAACTTACAGTAATCATCAATTTTACTTAACATGCATTCGTAATAACTTCATTATCGCCTTTAGTTCTGGTAAGGGGCGTCTAGGGAGTTTGTTCAGAAGTTTTCGGGAAATTCTTTGGAATTTAAATGTACAAAGTGCTCTTAATTCACAACCACATATTTCACGATATTCAACATCTATTAAAGATGGGAGTGAACTATTTCCTCAAAATTATTTTTTAAATAAGAGTTTCGAATTGCTCAAGAGTTTTAAACCAATCATTACAGATGTATCTTTATTACGATGTGGTATGAGCAAAGTTGAAACACTTCGAACAAGTACTGCTCGTGTTGTAAGAAAACATGCCTTTATATGCCAGATTTTTATGATAATTAACCAGCTTAGCTCACGACTGTTTCGTACAGATTTGGTTCAGGTAATTTTGTCCCAACATGGGTCAAACGCCATTGTATTAAAGTGGGCAACAAATAGTACAAACGATACTTCGCTTTTCATGGTTGGTGATTCTACAAAAGGAGTAGGATTGTTAAAAGTAGTTAGTGAGCAGGTTCTGGAATATCAGGTAAAATTCAGCTCTCAAAATAATAGTAAATCTGAAATATAATGAGGAGAACGGTTTTTGGAAGTAGCGGTAGATCTACACGCTCATTCTGTTTTCGCAGGTGGGACTCAGGCACTTGCAATTAAACCAGAGACAATGAATGTAAATCGGAAAAAAGCGATTTCACATTTTACAAAAACGAATCAGACAATGCCATTAAAAGGTATAGACTTGATTGGGACAGGAGATTGTCAATTCAAACTGTGGACGGATATTCTAAAGGAAATACTAATAGAGGACATGGATGGAGTATTTTTTTCCCGAAAAAATAACCAAACTCGCTTTATTTTACAGACCGAGATGATTTTTACTGCAAAAATAAGAAAATACTCAAAGGAAACTCATGTTATCTTTTTGTTTCCAAATTTTTCTTCTGTAGAAATATTTCAAAAGCTTCTAGATCAATGGGAAGTTAAACATCAAAAAATGGCAAGACCTTTTATTAAATGTCAATCTTCAGTTCAAGTTGCAGAACGAATTCACACCATTTTAGATATAGATCCATGGATAGAGGCCATTCCTGCTCACATTATGACACCACAAGGGGTTTTCGGATCTGGTAAGGGTAACATTCGTATAAATCATTTAAAAGACTTTTTTGCTTCAGCTACTTCGAGATTACGTGTTTTTGAGACAGGGTTATCCGCTGATCCTGAATTTTTGGCCTTAATTCCTGAATTGGACAATCGTATACTTATTTCAAATTCAGATGCTCACTCAAGCGCCTTGCATCGGATGGGACGTGAATTTACTGTTCTTTCCACATCAAAATTCGATTATCCAAGTATTATTTCAGCTCTACGTAATAATCAAATATTATATACAGTTGAATTTCCTCCAGAAGAGGGACGGTTTTTTCTGACAGGTCATCGGGCAGGAAGGAAACGCCCTGGCTTACATGGTGATAACGATTATTGTTACTTCTCTCCTCAGCATGTACCTTTACACGATGTTTGTCCGATATGTAAAAAATCTCTCACCATTGGTGTGTTCCAGAGGTGTGTTGAGATCAATCGGGCTCAGAAAATAAAAAGAGAACTTGGGGAAGTACAATCACGGAGAAAATTCATTCGTATGGTACCATTGATAGATATCTTAAGCTATGGCTTAAGTATTAAAACTAAGACCGCTAAAACTCTAATTAACCGATATCGTCAGATTTCAAGTCTTGTAGGCCCTGAACGTATGTTATGGCAACTTACTTCTGACGAAGTTGAAGAAAAACTTATTGATAAAATTGAGCCACATATTGTTAAAGCAATTCTACAGGTCAAAGCAGGTGATTTTACTTTTCACCCTTACGGGTTTGATGGAGTATATGGAACTTTGGTAATTGGTAATAAAGGAAATTATACAGATGTTAATATTATCAATTCATCCCAACCGATCCAACAAACACTGTAAAAAAAGGTAGAATGATAAAAGGTATAAAAATTTCTTTGCATCAATTAAGTGGGTAAAAATATGGTACAGATACCTACAAATAAAGATCTCTGTTTACGTTGCAAAGGGGGGAAATTTCTGTGTGGCCTTTCCTATTGCCCAATAATTCTCAAAACAAAGGCGTTATTACCAGTTAGAAAGATTTTACCAAAATTAAGAAATGAATACTACGGACCTAGTCCTCCTAGTTTGTTTGTTGGACGCTTTGGATATCCTAATGTTAGACTAGGGCCGATGGCGGCAATAAACTGGGATGATATCCAAATAATTGACGAACCTGATCATTGGAGTACAAATCTAACAATAGAGGATGTGGTTGGACTTCGAGCTAAATTATTTCGATTCATCGGAGAACCAATTAAGGTCACTGATGTGACTTCTCATACGAAGGTTCTTGAAATAACACAAGAACAAATGCAGGCGACTTCCCCAGTAGATTTAGAAATTAAATTCTCTAAGAAACCACAACTTGATATGAGATTTGATCGTTTCACTCAACCATTGGGGGCTCGTGTTCAGATCGATTCAATTCAGTTAGCCTCAACTCCAAAAATTGATCAAAAAATTGATCGGATTGTAACTGATACTGATTTAAATGCACTTAATGCCATAACTGCTTTATATAATGATCGAGCCACTGTAACTCAAATTATGAGGATTTTCTCTGCTGGTCTCCTAGGATTAGAAAAAAAGAGGAGATTTGTTCCTACAAGGTGGAGTATAACAGCTGTCGATGACATATTGGGGAACAGTCTTAGAAAAAAAATTCGGAACTACCCTGAAATTCAAGATTATATGGTGTTTCACAATTCTTACTTAGATAATGATTTCTGGGTTCTGTTTATTCCCAGGCGCGAATGGCACTTCGATTATCATGAAACCTGGAAGAAAAAAAGTGTCTGGAATCTTACCAGTTCTCTTCCTGGAATATTAACCGATACAGAAGGTCCAAATGGACGAAAATCTTATGCAACTAACACAGTAGGAGGTTACTATGCTGCTAGATTAGCTGTGCAAGAAAAACTTGACCAGATGAAACGAAAAGCAGCAGTAGTTGTCTTTCGTGAGGTTGGTAAAGGATATGCAATGCCATTGGGTGTCTGGCAGGTTCGAGAAAATATGCGTAAAGCAGTTAACAATCCATATCGTAGTTTTGATGATTTACAACAAGCACTTAAATTTATTAGTAATCATTTAACAATTCCAATGCAATTTTATTATCAAAAAAGCCCTATCTTAAATCGAAAAACGCTAGATGATTTTTTTTTGAACTAAGGACTTGCTATCAGAATGAATATATGTATGAGTTATAACTCACACATTAGAATAAATATATGTAAATAATTTCTGGAAAGGAGCCCTATGGGCTATCGTTTATCTCTAACCGCTGCCATTACTCGATATTATGTATTCAACGGTCTTTTTCGTGAAGGAGATGAACAAATGACCTTTGAGGCAGCTGATGCTAACTTGATCGAAGTGGGTCAGACTCTTGACAAAGAATTCGTTGGAACTGCTCGAGCATTTTTCATAGAACTAGATAGTTTCGATGATGAGACTTATCAAAGTGAAATAATTGTCGGATTCACAATTTGGCCTTATGAAGATGATGAAAATGAAGAGGAGCTCATTGTAAAAAGCATCAGAGATGAACTGGAAAAAATAGGATTTGTGGAGGATGATACATACTATCTGGGGGACGGCCCTGATATACGTTGATAATTCTTATTTGCCTATTGAAATATACAATCCTTAATCTACAAATGCTAGTAATACTGGATATTTTTACCATAAAGACGTTGAAATGTCATATGAACAGTTTGGGGGGGAATCAATCCCGCTTCGGTGATATAAGCAGAGATATTGTTTCGGTCAATGGTTTCAAAAGCTGGATTTAATACCCTGATGCCTGGAGGAACATCTTCATCCCAGATTTCAAAGGGAGCTCGCATTTCAATTTCACTGAGTCTCCCAATACTTGTGGCTTGATCATATTTTAAAAGAGAAGTACAAATATATAGAGGAATGTGTTCTTCTTCTGATGCTAGAGCACATAGGCGGGACCCAATCTTATTTAGAGCTACTCCTTCAACAGTAATGGCATCGGCTCCCATAAATACCATATGAGGTTTGAAAACGTTCATTGCCCATCGCATTGCGGAATCCACAATGTGTGTGACTCGAATATTATTCTCTAATAGTCGTTTTGCAGTTTTTCTACCTTGAAAGAGAGGTCGTGTTTCTGTATTAATAACTTCGAAATCTTTTCCTTGTTTTGATGCTTCAAGAAAAATACCTACAGTAATAGAAGAATGACAGTGGGTGAAGACTCGTGATCCATCTTGGATTCGTTCCGCACCAGTTTTAAAGATCTTCAATTTAGCTTCGTTTATTAAGTCAATATACTTTTTTCCATGAATATCAGCACTATCTTTCCCATCAACCTGGATTCCTGTCATTACATATCGTAATCCGTTCCTTAATGCTGGTTCTGTAACTCTTACACTGCTGAGCTTGTCAACAACGTCCTCCAAGTGCTCAAATAATTCTTGTCCTTTTAATGGAACGGTTTTCGCATGTTTAGCAAAATTATTAACCCCAAAAATGGCAACATTTGTAGCACCTTGAATGGTTAAATTCTTAATTTTCTTCATTGTAGTTTTGAGCTCACGAAATTCTGGAGTTTCTGTAAAATTGCCTCTCACGAGTAAATCTCTCCTTTAAGGTCTTTTAGCAGCATGAGGTGCGATTTTGAATGTACTTAAATATTTCTATTATAGCATTATCACTTCATTTTGATTTAATCACTCTATCTTTGGACGCTTACATTAAAAAAAGAGTAATTTTATCAAAGAAACTAGAATTAACTTATAAAAAATCCTTATTTGACGGCTACTATAAAAACCTGAGAATGAAAAAGCAGTTTTCATTGAGGAGATCAAGACAAAAACCACTAATATGTTTCTTCTTTAAATAAACTCAGATTATTTGATTGTATGTCTTTTTATTCAAGAAATCATTGAGTTGATTTACTGTTCATTTTTGAAAAGGATTTGTAAAGATTTATGAGTTCAGGTAAAAAAACTAATTATAGCAAACTCATTAATTTTTCTTAGAAGCAATGATAAATCTATTGCAATCGGTGGTTGTCAGTGTCTAGTATACTGCGAAGAATTTTCAAAGGGAAAAAAGTCGAAAAATATGAGATCACTGTTGTGGGTCTTGACGGTGCTGGAAAAACCACGATCGTTAATCGACTTTTACGTTCAGAGTTTGTACCTACGACACGGACCCTCGGTGTCAACTATCGAACCGTAATGTATCGTCAAATCGAGTTTAATTTGGTTGATTTGGGTGGGCAACAGATTTATCGTAACCTTCTCTGGCATGATTCTCTAGATAAAGCTTCTGCAATCGTCTTCGTGCTTGACAGCGCTGATATTCGTATTGTAGAAGCATCGGAGGCTTTTTGGGATTCAATCCACCGGAATGAGAAAGCTCCAGTCCTTTTTATCGCTAATAAAATCGACCTAGAGGGGGCACGAGCTTTTGATTTGATAGTCCGTGATCTTGATCTACCTCGTGCACAAAGATCAGATAGACCTGTAGGATTGTTTCGGGTGTCAGCTAAAACTGGAGAAAATTTTTACGATGCTTTTGATTGGATAGCCGATGTCTTATCTGGTGTTGAATCCACGTTTAAATGCAAAGTACGTGTTGTTATTTTAATTGACCTCGAGTCCCACCAGATTTATACTACAAAATTTACGAATATTGAACGCTCAATTCTGGATCAACTAAATATGGGGATTAGTGAAACAGTAAAAGAGTTGCAAAAGAATCCCACTGGAATGGAAGTAATTACAGCTTCTGACCTTCAGCTTGTAATCGTGAAAAATCATCCCTTAGTAATTGGACTCATAATTGGTTACTCAGATTCCGTTGTAAGATCAAAATTGATTGCTGAACGAATAATGAAAACAGCTTCGGCATCGATTGAGATCGGTCAATTTGATTCACGAGTACTTCTTAAACTGATGGAAAAACAATGGCCTTTAGACATTTATAAACAAAAATTTAAACCTAAAGACAAAATTACGTGAAATATGAACTTAAGACAGAAATGAAATTCTAAGAAAGCTTCGTTATTTCGAAATGGGGATAGATTGGATGCATTTCATAATAACTATCAAATGAAATGTCAGTGGAGCTTCCTGTGATAGGAATTCTACATTAGATAATGAATATATCCCTATAGAACTTGTTTATCAATCAGTTCTTCTTCTTGGGGAGTAGGTAACAGGGTGGTAGCATCGTTTTCGTTATGCTATCCTTCAGCTGAGCGTAGAATTCTCCTATTTTTGTGTTGAGA